>NZ_JAOTJD010000022.1:0-76436 GCF_042714595.1 Phenylobacterium ferrooxidans
ACCCGGGTGGCCAGGCTGGCGGCCACCCGGTCGCCGCCGCGCCGGGTCCAGTTGAGGCCTCCGACATTGGCGGTCATCCGCAGGCCGCGCACCTGGGCGCCGGCGAGGTCGGCGCGGGCCGCCCCCAGGACGGCGGTCCCGTCCCCGGTGACCGCCAGGGTGTCGACCCAGCCGGTGGACTGGCCTTTGAAAGTCGCCTCCAGACTGGCGTCCCGCAGCTGGGTCTCGCCATAGGCCAGGGACCGGGCGTTGATCGTCAGGCTCTGGGTCAGGGCGCCGTCGCCGCGCTTGCGCTTGAGGTCGGGATAGGCGGTGCGGGCGGTCAGGCGGACCCTGGCCTCCTGGGCGGTGATCTGGCCGAGCTTCAGGTCGGGGACCGTGGTCTCCAGGACCGAGGCCACCTGGTCGCCCACGGTCACCAGGTGCAGTTGGCCGGGGCCCAGCCGCACCGAGCGGTCGGGGCCCTTCAGCTCGGCGGGGGCGAAGGCGGCGTCGAGGCGCAGCAGGCGGCCGTTGTCCAGCCGGGCGCTGGCCCGGGCCAGAAGGGGGCCATGGTCGGTGTCCAGACGCAGGCGGGCGTCCTCCACCACGATCCTGGGCTGGCGGGCGTCGGGGCGCGGCGGGCGTTTGCGCAGGGTGTCGATGAGGGGGTCCAGGGCCCCCAGGGTCAGCCGCCCGTCCTTCCAGCGGCCCTTGATGACCGGGCGGACCAGGCGAACCGAGGTCACCGTGGCGCCGAAGGGCTTGCCCGCCCACCAGCCGGTGAGACCGTAGCGGACCTCGGCCACCTGGGCCGTCAGGTCGGGGTTGGCGGCCGGGCCGATGCGCAGGGTCCCGGTGAAGCCGCCGGGGCCGAAGGTGGAGAAGCTGACCTGGCTTTCCACCCCGTGCGAGCGCAGCCAGCCGGTGAGCGCCTCGCGGGCGATGGCGCGGCGGCCGGCATAGGCGGCGGCCACGACCAGCAGCGCCGCGACGGCGACGACGATCAGGACGGTGCGCCAGGTGCGCCGGGAGGGGGTTTCAGGCTCGGACAAGGGGCGCCGTTGCTGCCGCGGGAGGTTCAACTTCTAGCGCAAAAGCGGCGCGAGCGGGGCCGTTCCACGCACATGTTGGCCGCCGCGGAGGGACCAAACCCGTATCTGACGACGCACCCCCGGCAGCTTGGCGGCCCGCCGGGGGTGAGTTCACGTTAACCTATTGAGCTATATAAACTATTATCGCCTATAGGCCGCCGAGGCTGGCCAGGGCGACGCCGCCGTCAACGGCGATCGTTTCGCCCACCACGTAGTCACCAGCGCGGCTCGCCAAGTAGATGGCGGCGGCGGCCATGTCCTCGTCGCGGCCGATGCGGCGCGAGGGGATGCGCTTGGCGATCTGGTCGCCCTGATCGCGGGCCACGCGGTTCATCTCCGAGGCGAAGGCGCCGGGCGCGATGCCGGTGACGTTGATCGAGTCCTCGATCAGGGTCGCGGCCATCCGGCGGGTCAGGTAGATCAGGCCCGACTTGGAGGCGTGGTAGGAATAGGTCTCCTGCGGATTGAGGCGGATGCCGTCGATCGAGCAGATGTTGATCACCTTGGCCGGCTGCTCGTGGCTGGCGGCGGCCTTGAGCGCGCCGTGCAGCGCCTGGGTCAGGAAGAAGGGCGACTTCAGGTTCAGGTTCATCACCTTGTCCCAACCGCTCTCCGGGAACTCGTCGAAGGGCGCGCCCCAGGCGGCGCCGGCATTGTTCACCAGGATGTCGAGCTTGGGTTCATGCTCGGCGAAGCGCTTGGCCAGCGCCTGGCAGCCCTCCACCGTGGAGACGTCCTGCGGCAGGGAGATGCAGTTCGGGCCCAGCTCGGCGGCGGTCTCGTCGCAGGCGCCGGGCTTGCGCGAGGAGATGTAGACCTTGGCGCCCTGCTCGATGAAGCCGGCGGCGATCATCTTGCCGATCCCGCGCGAGCCGCCGGTGACGAGGGCCACGCGGCCCTTCAATGAGAACAGATCCAGAGCCATCAGGCGCTTCCCTTTTTGATCGTTGAAGCTTGGTCTTAGACCCGGGTTTCCGTCACGAAAACCCTACGCACATTTGACTCGCGCGCCGCGCGACGGGCCTGTAACAAACGTTTGAATCTCTCCAGCCGCCCAGCCTAGAGGCGGCCCTGAAACGCCAGACCGAGGATGCGCCCATGACCGCCATCAACGCCGTGACCGACCTCACGCTGGACGGCGACATCGCCGTCATCACCCTCAATTCCCCGCCGGTGAACGCGCTGTCGGCCGCCGTGCGCCAGGGCCTGTTCGAGGGCTTCAAGGCCGCCATCGCCGATCCGGCCGCCAAGGCCATCGTGCTGATCTGCGAAGGCCGCACCTTCATCGCCGGCGCCGACATCACCGAGTTCGGCTCGGCCATGGCCGACCCGCAGCTGGCCGACGTGCAGGACATGATGGAGAGCTCCACCAAGCCGGTGGTGGCCGCCATCCACGGCACGGTCCTGGGCGGCGGGCTCGAGGTCGCCCTCTGCGCCCACTACCGCGTCGCCGTCCCGTCGGCGAAGTTCGGCCTGCCCGAGGTGAACCTCGGCCTGCTGCCGGGCGCCGGCGGCACCCAGCGCCTGCCCCGCGTGGTCGGTCCCGAACGCGCCCTGGAAATGATGACCAGCGGCCGCCATGTGCCGGCCAAGGAAGCCCTCTCCGGCGGCCTGACCGACGAACTGGTGGAGGAAGGCAAGCTGAAGGAGGGCGCCATCGCCTTCGCCCGCAAGGTCGCCGCCGAGAACCGTCCCCTCACCAAGATCCGCGACCAGAACGCCAAGGTCGAGGCCGCCCGCGGCAAGCCCGAGATCTTCGCCGACTTCCGCAAGGCCAATGCGCGCAAGTTCCGCGGCTTCCTGGCCCCGGAATACAACATCCAGTGCATCGAGGCGGCGGTGAACCTGCCCTTCGACGAGGGCATGAAGGTCGAGCGCAAGCTGTTCAACGAGCTGATGGCCGGCAGCCAGTCGGCCGCCCAGCGCTACACCTTCTTCGCCGAGCGCCAGGCCCAGAAGATCCCCGGCATCGCCGACGACACCCCGCTGATCCCCATCAAGAAGGTGGGGGTGATCGGCGCCGGCACCATGGGCGGCGGCATCGCGATGAACTTCGCCAACGCCGGCATCCCGGTGGTGATCGTCGAGCAGAAGCAGGAGCCCCTGGACAAGGGCCTCGGCATCATCCGCAAGAACTATGAGCGCACCGCCTCGCGCGGCGGCATCACGGCCGCCCAGGTCGAGGAGCGCTGCGCCCTGATCACCGGCTCGCTGTCGATGGAGGAGAGCTTCGCCGACGTCGACCTGGTGATCGAGGCGGTCTTCGAGCGGATGGACATCAAGAAGGACATCTTCGCCAAGCTGGACGCCATCTGCAAACCCGGCGCGATCCTGGCCACCAACACCTCGGGCCTGAACATCGACGAGATCGCCTCGGTGACCAAGCGTCCCGAGAGCGTCATCGGCCTGCACTTCTTCTCGCCGGCCAATGTCATGAAGCTGCTGGAGATCGTCCGCGCCGACCATACGTCCGACAGCGTCATCGCCACCTCGATGAAGCTGGCCAAGCAGATCGGCAAGACCGCCGTCCTGGTGGGGGTCTGCCCCGGGTTCGTCGGCAACCGCATCCTGGGCCAGCGCCAGCGCGAAGCCCAGAAGCTGGTGATGGAAGGGGCCATGCCCTGGGACATCGACCGCGTGCTCTACGACTTCGGCTTCCCCATGGGTCCCTTCGCCATGAGTGACCTGGCGGGCCTGGACATCGGCTGGGTGAAGGAGAAGTCCAACGGCGAGAGCATCCGCGACGTGCTCTGCGAAGCCGACCGCCGCGGCCAGAAGACCGGCGCCGGCTATTACGACTACGACGAGAACCGCAACGCCAAGCCCAGCCCCTTCACCGAGAAGGTGATCAACGACTTCATCGTCAAGTCGGGCGCCAACCCGCGCAAGATCAGCGACGAGGAGATCCTGGAGCGCTGCATCTTCCCGATGATCAATGAGGGCGTGAAGATCCTCGAGGAGAAGAAGGCGATCCGGTCTTCGGACATCGATGTGGTCTGGCAGAACGGCTACGGCTGGCCGGTCTATCGCGGCGGCCCGATGTGGTACGGCGATCAGGTCGGCCCCGACAAGGTGCTGGCCAAGATGCAGGACTTCCAGGCCAAGATGGGCGACGCCTTCAAGCCCTCGCCGCTGCTGGAAAAGCTGGTGGCCGACGGCAAGAAGTTCTCCGACCTGTAGACATTCACCGCTCATCCCGGCGAAGGCCGGGACCCAGCTCCATCAACCGAATTCGGACCGTCAGACCAAGACCGAGCTCTACGATCTGGGCCCCGGCCTTCGCCGGGGTGAGCGGATCGAGCACCGGTCTCCCACCCTTCTCCCAAACCAAGGACCTCTCTTCATGCGTGAAGCCGTCATCGTCTCCACCGCCCGCACGCCGATCGGCAAGGCCTATCGCGGCGCGTTCAACAACACCTCCGGCGCCGAACTGGGCGGCCACGTGATCGCCGAGGCCGTCAAGCGCGCCGGCATCGATCCGGCCACCGTCGACGACGTGGTGATGGGCGCGGCCCTGCAGCAGGGCTCCACCGGCAACAACATCGCCAGGCAAGCTGCGCTCCGCGCGGGCCTGCCCAACACCGTCTCGGGCATGACCCTGGACCGCCAGTGCTCCTCGGGCCTGATGGGCATCGCCACGGCCGCCAAGTACATCATCAACGACGGCGCCAATGTCGCGGTCGGCGGCGGGCTGGAGAGCATCAGCCTGGTTCAGAACGACAAGATGAACCGCTACCGCACCAGCGATAAGTGGCTGAACGAGCACGTTCCGGAAATCCACACCTCGATGATCGAGACCGCCGAGATCGTGGCCGAGCGCTACAACGTCTCGCGCGAAGTGCAGGACGAGTACGCCTACCAGTCCCAGCAGCGCACCGCCCAGGCCCAGGCCGACGGCCGGTTCGACGCCGAGATCGCGCCGCTGACCTCGATCATGATGGTGCAGAACAAGGAGACCGGCGAGTTCTCCGAAAAGGAAGTCCGCCTGACCCAGGACGAGGGCAACCGCCCGCAGACCACGCTGGCCGACCTGCAGAAGCTGGCCCCGGTGTTCAAGGGCGGCCAGATCATCAAGGAAGGCAAGTACGTCACCGCCGGCAACGCCAGCCAGCTGTCGGACGGCGCCGCCGCCGTGGTGCTGATGGAGCGGAAGGAAGCCGAGCGTCTGGGCCTGACCCCGCTGGGCGCCTATCGCGGCATGGCCGTGGCCGGCTGCGGCCCGGAAGAAATGGGCATCGGCCCAGTCTTCGCGATCCCCAAGCTGCTGGAACGTAACGGCCTGACCATCGACGACATCGACATGTGGGAGCTGAACGAGGCGTTCGGCAGCCAGGTCGTCTATTGCCGTGACAAGCTCGGCATCGACCCCGCCAAGTACAACATCAGCGGCGGCGCCATCTCCATCGGCCACCCCTACGGCATGACCGGCGCGCGCGCGACCGGCCACATCCTGCACGAGGGCAAGCGCCGCGGTTACAAGTACGGCGTCGTCACCATGTGCGTCGGCGGCGGCATGGGCGCGGCTGGGCTGTTCGAGATCTTCTAAGACCTCTGACGTCTACCAGTTCGACGAAGGGCCGTCCGCGAGGGCGGCCCTTTTTCGTGGCCGCTTTCAAGGCTGTGCAAAAGGCGAGACAGGAAAGATCGACCACGAACCTCACGAACGACACGAACAAGGGTGTCGGCTGGTGGGGGCAGTTCCACAGGTTGGCGCTGAGCGGGGACGGGGCGCTGCTGAACCCTGATCGTCATCCCGGACGGCCGCCAGGCCGATCCGGGACCCAGGGGCGGAGAGCGCGGCCCCTGGGTCCCGGCTCTCCGCTGCGCTGCGGCCGGGATGACGTGAGAGGTTAAGCCCCGAACAGCTCCCGCAGGTAGGGGTTCAGCATCCTGCCCTCTGGGTCCAGACGGCGGCGGACCGCCTGGAAAGCCTCCCAGTCCGGATAGAGTTTCGAAAGCTGCGGCGCCGTGAGGCTGTGGAGCTTGCCCCAGTGGGGGCGGCCGCCGTGCGCCAGGAAGATCGGCTGGATCAGGTCGAACAGGAACCGGTAGTCGTCCTTGTAGTAGCAGTGAACGGCCACCGAGCCCCTGGGCCCGCCATTGAAGGGCGAGAGCCAGGCTTCGTCGGCGGCGATGCGGCGCAGCTCGATGGGGAAGAAGACGTCCTTGCGGTGCGTCTCGATGGCCGCCATCACCGCCTTCAGGGCCGCCATCTGGCTCTCCGGCGGCAGATGGAACTCCATCTCGTTGAAGCGCACCGGGCGCTCGGTGGAGAGCAGCTTCCAGCCCTCGCCCACGGCTTCCTCCGGCTTGGTGGACCCCAGCAGGGCCTTGGCCGCGGCCTTGCGCAGGGGGGTGGAGAAGCCCAGCAGGTTGCGCAGCTGCTTGAGGGCTTCGAGGAAGGCGTCGTCGCTGGAGGGGGCCGGCGGGGTAGCCGGCAGGTCGGTCTCGTCGTGGGTGATGTTGGCCGCCAGGTCGGTGAAGGGGACGGCGTAGAACTCGTAGTTCCGGTGTTTGGCCCAGCGGTCCTCGCACTTTGCGATGGTGTCGGCGAGCGGCTCGATCCAGACGTGGCGGTGCAGGCGCCGATTGGCCGAGGTTTTCAGCCGCACCTGGGTGATGACGCCAAGGCCGCCCATCGAGACCCGCGCGGCATTGAAGACCTCGGCGTTGCGGGTCGCATCGCAGTCCAGGATCTCGCCCGAGACCGTGGCCAACCGCAGGGCGGTGATGTCGCCGTGCAGGGCCTTGAGGGTGGTTCCCGTCCCGTGGGTGCCGGTGCCGATGGCGCCGCCCAGGGACTGCTTGTTGATGTCAGGCAGGTTGGGCATGGCCCGGCCCTTGGCGGCCAAGGCCGGGCCCAGGGCGCCGAGCCGCGTGCCGGTCCAGACCACCGCCTCATCGCCCTCCCAGCGCGCGATGCCCGCCATCTGGTCCAGGGTCATCAGCGTCCCGGAGGTGGGGACCAGGGCGGTGAAGGAGTGGCCGGCGCCCACCGGCCGGATGGGCGCGGGGGCGGTCTTGAGCGCCTGCGCCAGCTCTGCCTCGGTTTTCGGTGCGCTGCGCAGGCTGGGATAGGCGCTCTGGGTTCCCGACCAGTTGCGCCAGAGCATCTTGCCTTGCGGATCGACGCTGGGCGGGGCGGCGGGTTCCGGCTTCTCGCGCACGGCCAGGGCGACGCCGCCGCCGCCCACCACCACAATGCCGACGGCGCCGGCCAGCAGGGCCTTGCGACGACTGATCATGACGGCTCTCCCTCACGGTCGGCGATGAAGCGGATGAGGGCCTTGAAGTCCTGCGGCGTGCAGGCGGCGCACTGGCCGCCGGCCGGCATGGCCCGGTAGCCCTGGACCACGTGATCCAGCAGCACGGCCTCCCCCTGATGCCAGCGCGGGACCCAGGCGCGGGCGTCGTGGGTCAGGGGCGCCCCGGCGGCCGGGTTCACATGGCAGGCCTTGCAGGAGCTCTCATAGAGCTGGGCCAGGCGCGGGTCGGCGGGGGCCAGGCTGGCATAGTCTGCGGGCGGCCCGGCCGGCTTGGCGCAGGCGGCGAGGCTCAGCAGCGCGGCGAGCGGCAACAGGTGTCTCAAGCGTCCTCCCCCGGGGCGCAGCGGCCCTCTTGTCGAGGGTGAGCCTAGAGCATGTCAGGCGCAAGTGGACACCGGTTCGCCGCCCGGACATGCTCTAGATTCAAGAAGATAGACCCATTTTATCCGATCAGGTTGTTTCAACCTGATCCGGAAAGGGTCTAGCCGGGGTTCAGTGAGGATTGGAACCGCGAACCTCACGAACGACACGTCGGCCGTGTCGTTCGTGAGCTGAACGTTGCGGCGGTCAGCCGAGCCGACCGATAGCCTCGACCACCTGGGCGGTCTTCTCGAGGATGACCATGTGGCCGGCCTCGGGGATGGAGACCAGCTCGGCGCCCGCGATGCCCTTCTTGAAGCCGTGGGCGTAGAAGGGGGGGATCATGCGGTCGGAGTCGCCCCAGACCACGACGGTCTTGGCCTTGATCCGGTACATGCGCTGGGACAGGCCGCGCTCCGGGATCGGGAACAGGATGCGGCCGGCCATGCCCAACTGGCGGGCGTTGGTCACCAGATAGGTCTGCAGGAAGTTGGGGTCCTCGACATTGCGCCCCGCCGTGAGGATCGCCGCGCCGGCCGCCGCATCGTGGAACAGGTACTGCGGCATCTCGTAGGGCATCAGGGAGAACATGTCGGCCACCGGATGGTCGTCGTTCCAGAGACCCGCCGGACAGATCAGCGCCAGGCGGCTGACGTCATTGGGCTGGGTGGCCGCCATCTCCGCGGCGATCATGCCGCCCATGGAGTGGCCCACCAGGATCGGGTCCTTGAGGCCGAGCGCCTCGACCACGTCCCAGCTGTGCTGGGTGAAATCCAGCATGTCGCGGATCTCGCCGCATTCCTCGCTGTCGCCGTAGCCGGGGATCAGCGGGGCGTAGACGTGGTGCTTTTCAGAGAGCGCCTTGAGGAACGGGTCCTCGGCGGTGAGCCCGCCCGCGCCGTGCAGGAAGACGAGGTCAGGCCCGGAGCCGCCTTCGAGATAGCGGACAGGGACGTGCTGGGTGGAGACGGTTTTCAGTTCCATGATCACCTCTCCCTTCACGCGTAGGTCTTGGCGAGTTCGGCGCTGGTGGGCGCCTCCTTGCGCAGGCTGCCGGAGGTGACGCGCTGGGCCAGCGGGCTGGTCCAGAAGCGGTTGTCGTCATCCCAGTCGGGGAACATGTTCCGCAGCTTGGGCATCACCTTCTCGGCGAACAGCTTGGTGGAATACATGCACTTGTCGGCGGGCATGTTCCCCACGTGCATCAGGCAGAAGATGTTGCCGACGTTCAGCCCCTTGATCAGCTCTTCCATCCGTTGACGGACGGTTTCGGGACTGCCCGCGATCACGTGACCCTGCTCGGTCAGTTCCTTCCAGGTCAGCTGGGTGTAGCCGCCGCGTGGCGGGGCGTACTGACTGAGCGCGCCGGTCTGGATGGTCTTGATGGTCCGGTAGCCCGGCGCGTCGGCGAAGCCCGGATAGACGTGCAGGCAGCGATTGTAGAAATAGCTGACATGCTCGGCATAGAGCCGCTCGGCCTCTTCGTCCGTATCCGCCACCAGGATGGTCTGGGCGAAACCGGCCCGGTAGGGGCTCTTGTCCACGCCGCGCTCGTCCACCCGGCGCCAGTAGCCGTCCATCAGGGCCTGGGCCCGCAGATAGCCGGAGAAGCTGAGGTAGGAGTAGGAATAGGTGTTGTCGATGCAGAAGTCGTAGGTCTCCACCGAGCCGCCGCCGGGGATGTGGACCGGCGGGTGGGGCGCGTCCTGGATCGGGCGCGGCCAGATGTTGACGTGCCGCAGCTTGTTGTAGCGGCCGTTCCAGGCGAAGGGCTCGCGGGTGGTCCAGGCCTTGATGATCAGGTCATGGGCTTCCTGATACTTCTCGCGCGTCAGGGACGGGATCTGGCCGTAGCAGTAGTTGGTGTCCATCGACGTCCCCACCGGGAACCCCGCCACCAGCCGCCCGCCCGAGATGCAGTCCAGCATGGCGAATTCCTCGGCCACGCGGATCGGCGGGTTGTAGAGCGCGATGGAGTTGCCCAGGACGACGATGGCCGCGTCCTTGGTGCGGCGCGCCAGACCGGCGGCGATGATGTTGGGGCTGGGCATGATGCCGTAGCCGTTCTGGTGGTGCTCGTTCACCCCGACGCCGTCGAACCCCAGGGTGTCGGCGTATTCCAGCAGGTCCATATAGGTGTTGTAGACCTCATGGCTCTTGGCCGGGTCGAACAGCTTCTGGTCGATATCGACCCAGACCGACCGGTTCTTCTCCCGGAAATCGTCCGGCAGATAGGGCCACGGCATCAGGTTGAACCAGGTGAACTTCATCAGGGTCTCCTCCCGCCGCCTCTGTCGGGCGGTCATGTGAACGACGATAACCCCATGACGCCCGGCGCCTAGTCCCCGTTTGCGATGGGTCAGCCCCTGCAGGCGGCGCCGGTCTTGGCCTCGTGCTCCACCACCGGACGGACGACCTGCGTCCACAGGACATAGCCGGCGGGCGTCATGTGCAGGCCGTCGGCGACGAAGATGTCCTTGGGCGCGCCGGCCTCCAGCATGGCGGGGACCACGTCGACATAGTCGAGGTCAGGGCGCTGGTCGGCCAGGGCCTTGATGGCGGCGTTGGCCTGGCTCTGGCTGGCGAACTGGTCCCAGCGCGCCTTCGAGGGCTTGAGGGAGATGAAGTAGATCTTGGTGGCGCCCAGGGTCTTGTCCTTGCGGTCCAGGAAGGCCTGGAAGTCGGCCACCACCTGTTCGGGGGTGCGGCCGGCGTTGAGGTCGTTCTCCCCGGCGTAGAAGAAGATGGCGCGGGGCCGATAGGGGGTGACGACCTGGTCGAAATAGAGGGTGACGTCGGCGATTTGCGAGCCCCCAAAGCCGCGGTTGGTGACCGGATGGGGGGCCATGTCCTGGTCCAGGCTCTTCCAGAAGCGGACGCTGGAGGAGCCCGTGAACAGGAAGCCGCAGGGCTTGGGCGGGGTCGCCTTGTCCAGTTCGGCGAAGCGGGCGATCTCGGGCGAGAACCGCGTTTCCGGCGCGGGGGCGGCGGCGGTGAGCGACAGCAAGGCGAGCGCCATGAGCGCGCGGCGTGTGAACGACCTGGACATAGGCGAACTCCCTAATTTCGGGAGAGACTACTGAGCGGGCTGGGCCAGCGCCAGCAGGCGCTCGGTGCGCCTGGCCCAGCAGCAGGTGTGCTTCTCACGCCAGACAAGGACGGTTCCGCCAAGCCGGCGCGCGGCGGCCTCGCCCAGGTCCGGCGGCACGACCTGATCGAAACGGCCGAGCACGTGGACCTGCACGACCCCGGGGGCGATGACGGCGGCGGCGGGATCAAGGGAGCCGCTCAGCGGGCTCGCCCCGTGCCAGTCGGCCCAGGCCGCGAGGTCCAGCGGGGCGGCCAGGGTGACGAGGACGGCGACATCGGTGCGCCGGGCGGCCACCAGGGCGGCCATGGTCCCACCGCCGGACCAGCCCACCAGCCGCAGGCGCGTGGCGCCGGAGCGGCGCTTCAGGTCATCGATGGCGAGGCTGGAGGCGGCGATCGCGCTCTGCGAATAGCGCCCGGTCGTCCAGTCGGACGGCGTGCAGGCCGGGTCCTTCACATACTGACAGGGACGTCCCAGCCAGGCCACCGGCCCCTGCGGCCAGGCCTGGGCGATGCGAAACCCCAGGGGGTCTCTGGGCGTCGGGTCGACGGACGGCTGGCCCTTGCGGTCGTGAGCGTTTCCGTCGCCCTCGATCACCACGGTGAGCAGGTCGCCCGTGGGTGAAGCATCCTTCGAGGCGGCGGCGAGGATGCGGGTCCCCGCAACCACCTCGAAGGACGTCCAACCCCTGCCGGCGGGGCTGGCGCCGGCAGGGGCCGTCAGCAGGGAGACCAGCGCCAGGCCGAGGGCCGGAACAGACGCCAGTCTCCACCGCATCAGGGCTCTCTCCTCAGAGTCCTTAGAAGGCCCGGCGCAGGGTGAAGCCGAAGCTGGTCTCCCCCTCGTTCTTCTTGCCGACCAGGGTCTGGATGTTGAAGGCCAGGGCCAGGTCGTCGGAGAGCGGGGCCGCGAAGCCCGCGCCGATGTAGCCGTATTCCTTGTCCACGCCGGCCGGACCATCAGTCTGGCTGTTGATGCTCGCGCTGACATAGGGAAGCCAGTTGGAGCCGGTATAGATCAGCGTCGTACCGGCCTGGGCGATGGTCAGGTCGGTGGAGGCGCCGGTGATCGGGCGGCCGGCGTTGTCCAGATAGGCGTCGGTGTCGGAGGTCGAGGCGATGACGCCCAGGCTGGGGGTCAGGACCCAGTCGGCGCCGAGGTCGACGGTGGTGCCGATGCTGACCGAACCGAACAGCTGGTTGCGGTCAGTCTCACCGAAGGTGCGCAGGGCGCCGGCGGTGCGGCCGTACTCGACCTCGTCGTTGGAGTACCCCACCGTGCCGGTGATCTGGAAGGCGGGGCCTGCCGACCAGGAGGCGTAGCCGCCGACCGTCCAGCCCTTGGTCTGGTAGTCGACGGCCGTGCCGTCCAGCTGCATGGAGCCGTAGCCCACATAGGCGCCGAGCACGGTGCTGTCGAAGATCACGTCGCCCCCGATGGCGGCCGAACCGCCCCAACCGTCCTGGGCCGAGCCCGGGCGACTGTCGTCGACATAGGACCCCGAGGCGTTGACCCACAGGCCGGTCTGCGGCTCGAAGGCGCCGGCGTTCAGGCCCTTGTAGACGCGCCCGTTGCGGGTCTGAGGACCAAGGCTGGAAGTCAGGCCGGCCAGGGACAGGCCCTGCAGGCGCTGGGCGACGAAGTTCTGCATGCTGGTGGCGTTCACCCGCGTGCCCACAAGCGCCAGGAACAGCTGGTCGGCCTCGGCCTGGGTGATCAGGGCCTTTTCCGGCAGGGTCACGGTGATGATCGTGCCATTGGGAGTCACGACGGTGGTGGTCCCCGGAGTCGTCGACGTGATGGGCGTCGTCGGCGTGGTGGGGGTGGTCGGAGTCGTCGTCGGCGTGGGAGTCGGCGTCGGCGTGGGCGTGGTGGGGGTGGTGGGCGTCGTCGGGGTGGTGGTCGGGGCCTGACCGAAGGCGACCGCGCAGGCGCCCGACCCGGTGACCGCCTGGGTCACGGTGTTGACCACGCAGTTGAAGGACTCGGTGGTCCCGCCGGTGGCGATGGTGCCGGTGTAGGAGATGCTGGTGGCGCTGGGCACCACGCTGGTGAACTTCACCGTGGCCGGGTTGGCCGCATAGGGGCCGCCCGAGATGCTGATGGTGATGTTGTTCAGGCCCGCGATCGTGGTGACGATGGTGGTGCCGTCAGGCAGGGTGATGGTGCTGCCGGCCTGGGCGGAGGCCGAGCCGGCCCCGAAGCCGAGGGCTAGCAGGAAGGCCGCGAAGGCGGCCGCGAGAAAGCGCATGTGGAGTATCCCCAAACTGGTGTGACTTACCGTCACGTTCCCTCGACCACGGGTAGCAGGGGGGCCGCATGATCCATCCGGACTATGCGGCGTGGTTTGTCCTGGGACTGTCCTTCTGGGGTCTCAGAAACAGGTCAGGTCCGCGCCAGCCAGGCCAGGGCCTCGGCCCAATGCTTGTGGGCCAGGAACCGGCCGATGCCTGGGAAGACCCGCACCGTCTCCACATGGTCTCCGAGCCAGGCCTGGACCTCCTCCACCCCGTTCATGGGATCCTGGTCGCCGTGCCAGAGCGTGACGGGGGAGGCGAGGTCAGAGAGGTCGGGCCCTCCGGGCCTGGCCGCACAGCGGATGGAGTCGGCGGCGCCCCGGGCGCTGACCGCCACCGACTCGCGCGTGTAGTCGATGATGAAGTCCAGCAGCTCGGGGTGAGCCTTCAGGTAGGCGGCGTCCCCAGGGGCTGAGGCCGCGGCGCGGGCGTAGCGCTCGAACTGCGCCCGGCTGAGGCTGAGGCGCATCATCTCGAAGATCATGTCCGACAGCCAAGGGTTGCGGTAAATGCGCCGCCAGAACAGGGTCAGCGTATGGCCGCGGTCGCGCTCCCGCTCCGCCTGTAGTCCGGGCGGACGCCCCGAGGCCAGCAGGATGCGGGAGACCGAATCCCCCAGCTGCACCGCCGCCTCCATGGCGTAGGCCGCCCCGTCGGTATTGGTGGTGATTTGCAGGCCGTCGATCCCCAGATGCCGGATCAGGGCCACGGAGTCGGCTGCGACATTGGCGAAGCTGAAATCGGGATGCGGGTCCGAGCGTCCTGATCCCGCCCGTTCGGTAGCGATGAGCCGCAGGCCCATGTCGCGGGCCAGGGCGTTGGTCCCTCGCGGCAGCAGGCTGGAGGACAGGTCTTGAGTGATCACCAGCACCGGACGTCCGGCCGGGTCGCCATAGTCGCGCCAGCCCAGGCGGCGGCCGTCGGTGAGCTTGAAGAGCTGGACCGGCGGCGCGGTCTCGGCCGCCGCCCGCTCGGTGGCGATGATGGCCCCGCCGACCCGGCGGGCCCCGCCCCCCGGATCCTCGAAGGCCTGGGCCAGGGCGCCCAGTTGGGTCAGGGCGCGCACCAGTTCGCTCTGCCGGTTCAGGCCCATCTTCTCGAACACCGCGCGGAGCTGGTTGCGGACGGTGTTGAGGCTGACCGCCATGTCGTCAGCGGCCTCCTTGAGACTGAGGCCGTTCTTTAGCCGGGCGGCCAGGCGCGTCTCGGCCGGGGTCAGGCCGAAGCTCTCGCGGACGCTGGCCCACAGGCGGTCGGTGGTCTCCAGCGCCGGAAAGACGATGGCGATGTCGCCCTCCCCGCGTGGCGAGGGTTGGGGCAGGGTGGCGGCCAAACTCAGGGGCAGGGCCGCGGCCGGAGTGACATAGGCGAAGTGCGGCCCCTCATCCTCCTCGTCGAGAAACTTGACGATCACCTGGCGGCCCCGGGTTTCGCGCAGGCGCTTGCGGGCCTGGGTCAGGGCCTCGTGGTTGGAGGGGTTGAGGAAGGAGAGGCCGCGGGCCTCGATCCGCCCCAACCGGTGCTGGAACAGGCTCTCGCCGGCAGGGTTGCAGGCCACGGCCCCGCCGGCGCCGGAGACCACGATAACGCCGACATCGGCCCGCTCCCCGCCGCCCGCCGCGGCGCGGGCCAGGCTGGTCATGCCCTCCGTGACCGGGGGCGCCGCGCCGTCCTGGGCCGGCACGTCCAGGGCCTCGATCACCTCTTCCCAGCGCTCGGGGTCAGCGGCGACGGCGTACATCGTCTCGATCACGAGGGAGATGTTGGCCTTGGACTGGGCGGCGGACATTCGGACCTTTTGGGGGGATGGGACCGGGAAGATCAGCTTACACGGCGCGGGCCGATGTCGAGCGCCTTTCCTCCCGGCCGCGCAGGCGAGGAAAAGTCAGGTGATCGAGGCCAACTTCGCGCCTGTCGCAGCGATGAGGTCGGAGGGCGCCAGCTGCGCCTGCAGGCCGCGCTGGCCGCCGTTGACGAAAACCCGGTCGTGGCCGAGCGCGGCTTCGTCCACGACCGTGGGGACGGCGCGCTTCTGGCCGAAGGGGCTGACCCCGCCGACCCGGTAGCCGGTGAGCCGCTCGGCGTCGGCGGGTTTCATCATGGCGGCGGTCTTGCCGCCGAACACCGCGGCCAGCTTCTTCATCGACACCTCCTGGTCCGAGGCCAGCACCGCGCAGACCGGCTTGCCGTCCACCTGGGCCATCAGGGTCTTCAGCACCCGGGCCGGATCGGCGCCCAGGCTCTCGGCGGCCTGCAGCCCCACGCGGCCCGCGTCCGGATCGTAGTCATAGGTGTGCAGGGTGAAGGCGACGCCGGACTTGCCGAGCGCCAGGGTCGCGGGAGTGGTCTTGGCCATGGCGCGCAAGCTAGCTGGACGGGGCGGGCTTGAGAATGCGAGACGAGGCCATGCGCATCCTCCTGCCCGCCCTGTTGCTGCTCGCCACCCCGGTCGCCGCGCGACCCTGGGCGGCCGCCCCCGGCGACTTCGAGAACGCGGTGGCCCAGGTGAAGCGGCTGGACGCCGAGCTGTTGAGCCGCGACAGCGCCACGGCCACGCTGCAGCTCTGGTGCGACAGCCATGGCTCGGGCGGGGGCGCCAGGATCGTCGCGCGGCGGCCTGCCGTGGATCCCAAGCCCGCGGGCGAGGCGGAGCGCCGCGACCTGGGTGTGGGGCCGGATGAACCTGTCGCCTATCGCCGGGTGGACCTGGCCTGCGGCGACAAGGTGCTGTCGCGGGCCGACAACTGGTACCTGCCGGGCAGGCTGACGCCTGAGATGAACACGGCCCTCAACACGACCCAGACCCCCTTTGGCGTGGTGGTGAGACCCCTGGGCTTCCGCCGGCGCACCCTGTCCTCGGCCCTGTTGATCCAGTCGAACCCCGCGTCCGGCGCGAAGCCGGCCATTCCGCCCGAAGTCCTGCAGCATCGCGCGGTGCTCTCCACGCCAGACGGCGCGCCCTTCAGCCTGGTGGTGGAGACCTATAGCGACCAGGTCCTGGTCGCCCGGCCCTGAGCCTTCCAGGGCCACGCTTGTTGGCCTAGGGTGGTGGTCCACAACGCGGAGTGGCGACCATGAAGACGGTGGTTTTGAGTGTTCTCGCGGCAGCGATCCTGGCGGGTGGGGCGCCGGCCCTGGCCCAGGTCTCGATCCCCAACACCGAGAAGCTGAACGTGCAGCCCAAGCGGGTGAAGGGCCTGCTGCTGGGCTTCGGCTATGAGATGGGGGAATACTCCGGCCAGGTGAAGGCCGTGAGCAAGCAGACCCGGGCGCTGGGCATGTTCTCCAGCGACTACGCCAAGACCAGCTTCACCGTCGCCTCGCCGCGCCTGACGACTCCGATGACCGTGAGCTGCGAGGGCGGGCAGAACCGGTTCGGCTTCAGCTGGATCGACTTCAAGCGCAACGACCTGGCCTATGTCTGCAACTTCGCGGGCGGGCCGCCCGACGCCTCCTTCGCCCTGGTGCTGAGCGACGGCAAGTTCATGGAGAAGCTGCACCAGCCGCAGCGGGCCGCGGAGATCCGCTATGGCGGCGTCACCCTGCGCGCCAAGACCAAGAAGCTGGCCGGCTCCATGCCGCTGGCCTCCACCAGCTCGCTCTCCTACGTGATCCTGAAGGGCGACCAGGAGGTGGGCGCGGTGTCCCGCACCACGCTCAAGGGGACAGTCTATCTGCCGGTCCAGGGCTCGCCCGATCGCGACGCGGCCGCCGCCATGGCGCTGGCCCTGTTCTTCTTCAATGATCCCGGCACGCAGTCGCGCTGACCAAGCTGGAGCGGGATGCGGGCGGGTTCCCACTTTTCCTCATCCTGCTAGCGCTCAATCATCTCGCGGATCTTGGCGGCGAGCTGGTCGAGGGCGAAGGGCTTGGTGATCATCTCCATCTCGGGGTCGAGGAAGCCCGAGCGGACGGCGGCGTTCTCGGCGTAGCCCGTGACGAACAGCACCTTCAGGCCGGGACGATGCTGGCGGCCGATCTCGGCCACCTGGCGTCCGTTCAGGCCGGGCAGGCCGACATCGGAGACCATCAGGTCGATCCGCTGGTCGGACTCCAGGATAGGCAGGGCAGCCGGCCCATCGTGGGCCTCAATGGCGGCGTAGCCGAGCTCCGACAGCACCTCCACCACCAGCAGGCGCACGGCGGCGTCATCCTCCACCACCAGCACGGTCTCGCCGGCCCCGCGTGGCAGGTCGGGACGGGCCTGGTCAGCCTCGCCGTCCGGCGCCTCGCCGGTGAAGCGCGGCAGGTAGAGCCGCACCGTCGAGCCCTGGCCCACCTCGCTGTAGATGCGGGCGTGGCCGCCAGACTGCCGGGCGAAGCCGTAGATCATCGACAGGCCCAGCCCGGTGCCCTGGCCGATGGGCTTGGTGGTGAAGAAGGGATCGAAGGCCTTGGCGATCACCTCGGGCGTCATGCCGACACCGGTGTCGGTGACCGACAGCACCGTATAGTCGCCGGGCTTCAGGTCCTCGTGGCGCGAGGTGTAGCTGAGGTCGAGGTGGGTGTTGGCGGTCTCGATGGTGAGCTTGCCGCCGCCGGGCATGGCGTCGCGGGCGTTGATGGCCAGGTTGAGGACCGCGTTCTCCAGCTGCCCTGAATCCCCGAAGGCCGGCCAGGCGTCAGGGGCCAGCGCGATGGCCAGCTCCACCTGTTCGCCCAAGGTCCGCCGCAGCAGGTCGCCCATGGAGTCCACCAGGCCGTTGACGTCGACGGCCTTGGGATCCAGCGACTGGCGCCGCGCGAAGGCCAGCAGGCGGTGGGTGAGGGCCGCGGCGCGGCCGGCCGAGGTGGTGGCGGCCTCCATGAACCGGCCGAGGTCGGACAGGCGGCCGTCGTCGATGCGCCTCTGGATCAGGTCCAGGGAGCCGATGATGCCCGTGAGCAGATTGTTGAAGTCATGGGCGATGCCACCGGTGAGCTGGCCGACGGCCTCCATCTTCTGGGCCTGGCGCAGCGCCTCCTCGGTCTCGCGCAGGCGGGCCTGGGCCTCCTTGTCGGCGGTGATGTCGCGGGCCAAGCAATAGATCAGCCCCTCGTCGGCGACCGCGGTCCAGGACAGCCATCGATAGCCGCCGTCCCTGTGCAGGAAGCGGTTCTCAAAGCGCTGGGTCGGCTGGCCGTCGGCGATGTTGGCCCGCTCGACCCGGGTCCGCTCGCGGTCCTCGGGATGCTGCAGCCACTCGGTGGTGCGGCCGGCGAGGTCGGCCTCCGACCATCCAAGGATCGTGATCCAGGCGGGATTGGCGCTGAGCACCAGGCCCGAACTGTCGGTGACCAGCAGCAGGTCGCGGCTGACGTTCCAGATGCGGTCGCGCTCGCGGGTGCGGGTCTCGACCTCCTCCTCCAGGGCCTGCTGGTGGCTGGCCTGGACCTCGCGGGCCTCGACGATCTCCTCCACCTCGGCGGCGGCCCCGACCCAGCGGGTGATGGCGCCGGCCTCGTCGCGCACCGGCAGGCCGCGCACGAGGAACCAGTGGTAGGCCCCGTCATGGCGGCGCAGACGGAACTCGATATTGTAGGGATCGCCGGTGGCGACGCAGGTGGCCCAGACCCCGGCCACCCGCTGCAGATCATCGGGATGGATGGCGTTCAGCCAGCCGTCGGCCACGGTCTGCTCGAGGCTGAGACCCGAATAGGCCAGCCACTGCTGGGTCGCATAGTTGAGGGCGCCGTCGGGAAGGGCGCTCCAGGCGAACCCCGGCATGGTCTCGGTCAGGGTCCGAAACTGCTCCTCGCTTTCACGCAGGGCGGCCTCGGCGAGCTTCATGTCGGTGATGTCGAAGCTGACGCCGATATAGCGGGGCGGACGGTCGGCCTCGGCCGGCAGCACCTCCCCACGCCGGCCCAGCCAACGGACCTCGCCGGTGTCGGGACGGGTGATGCGGTACTCGGAATATTCCAGGGGATTGCCGCCGCTCGCCAGGCGCGCGGGGCCGGTGACCCCCCGGTCGCTGGCGTCCACGAGGCTGACCAGCAGGTCCTGGGTGACCTCGACCTCGGGGCCGAAACCCCAGATCCGGCGGTATTCATCGGAGACGTCGAGGCGGCCGGTCTCGGGATACCACTCGAAGGCGCCCACCCGGCCGGCCCGCTGGGCGATCTGCAGGCGCTCGTCGGCGCGCACCCGCTCGGTGATGTCGAAGACAATGGCCAGGACGCCCGCGGGCTCACCGCTCTCGTCCAGCACCGGGCTGTAGTCGAGATCAAGGAAGACCTCCTCCGGGGCGCCGTGGCGGTGCAGCACCAGACTGGTCTTGCGGTAGGCGAGCGTGCCGCCGGCCAGGCCGACCTTCATGACATTGGCATTGAAGTCAGCGACCTCGGGCCAGCCCTCCAGCACCCTGGAGCCCAGCAGGGCCGGATGCCGGCCACCGGCGAAGACCGAATAGCCGTCGTTATAGATCATCACCCCTTCAGGGCCCCACAGCATGACGATGGGCACCAGGGACTGCAGCAGGATGTCGGTGGCGGTCTTCAGGCTCTGCGGCCAGGTCGCAATAGGCCCCAGGCTGGTGGCGCCCCAGTCGAAGGCGCGGATCAGGGCGCCGGTCTCGCCGCCGCCCCTTGGCCACTCCGTCCCGGGAAGATCGCGCGAACTCACGCGCGGCGCCTGCTCAGCCACAATGGAAGTCCCCCTGAAGGCTCCTGAACGCCCAAGCTCGGCCTTGGCTGCGTCAGGCGGTTGGGAATTTCGCCATATTGGGCTTGGGAATCGCCCAGGTGAAGGCCCCTGACGCCTTGCACTTCTCGCGGGCGAAATCCGACCAGGCGGCGACGAAACCCTCGGGTCGCCTGTCAGAGGGCGTGGGGCTGACCCGGACGAAGGTGACCGGGCGCGCCTGGGTGATGGCGGCGATCTGCCGCCAGAGGTCCTGCTCGGGCACCGGGTCGCCCTTGGCGTCGGTCCAGCCGCCGGTCCGCCAGGCGCCGATCTGTCCCGCGCCGACCATCAGGACGGCGCTGTCGGAGTGCAGGGTGAGCGGCGTCGGCGCGGGGATGTCTGCGAGGTCCGACAGGGCGCGGAGCACGGCGGTCAGCTCCATGCGCGGCGTCGTCGCCTGGCGCTCGCCGCCGGCCACGCCCCGGGCTTCGCCGTTCCAGAGGCGGACATAGGCCCAGCCGCCGAAGCCCCGGCTGTCGGTGCAGACGCCGTCGGTCCAGATAAGCAAAGGGTTCATGACGAGCCTCTTCGGCGAGACGGCCGGCCCTCGCAAGCCCTAAGCCTTGCGGCGCCCGCGCAAAGGGCTCATCTCCCTGCCATGTTGAAAGAAGAAATCGGCGATCGCGCCAGTGAGATCATCTGGCGCGGTCGCCAGTGGATCGTCACCAATTTCGGCCTCGAGACCCTGGGCGACCCCTTCCCCTACGAGGTGGCCGCGACCCGGCTGACCGAAGGCTGGCAGGGCGCCGACGAGAGCCTGCTGGCATGGCCCATGGAGCTGGCGGCCAAGACCTGGGTCGACTACCGCGACTTCGTCACCGCCTATCTGGTGGCGCTGGGCGTGCACCAGGAGGCCTATTCCCCGGTCGACGTGGCCACCATCAAGGCCTCGCTCAACGAGGGCCGCGCCATGTGGGAAGCCACCAAGGCAGAGATGCTCGGCGAGTTCGACGACGACTGAAATTCATCCGCTCACCCTGGCGAAGGCCGGGGCCCAGATCCAGCGCCTGACTTCAGGATCCCATCCTAGGCCATGACCTACGTCCTGGGTTCCGGCCTCCGCCGGAATGAGCGGGTTTAAGCCGAGAGCGCCTCGGGCCCCTCGCCCTCGCCGGCCACCAGGCGGGCGATCTCGGCCAGGAGTTGCAGGGGCGAGAAGGGCTTGGGCACGAAGCCGTTCATGCCGGCGGCGTGGTAGCGCTGCTGGTGGTGGGTCATGACGTCGGCGGTCAGGGCGATCACCGGGGTCTGGGCCGCCGAGCCGCCGAGCGCCCGGATTCGGCGGGTGGCCTCCAGGCCGTCGATGCCCGGCATGTTCACGTCCATCAGGATCAGGTCATAGTCGTCGGCGATCACGGCCTCGACGGCCGCCTCGCCGCAGTCGGCCTCGCGGGCCTCGGCGCCCAGGGCCTCCAGGGATTTCACCCCCACCAGGCGGTTGACGCGATTGTCGTCAACGACCAGCACCCGCAAGCCTTCCAGCGGGGCGTCGCCGAAGGCGTTCACGGCGGTGGAGGGCGGCGCCTCGGCGACCGGGGCCGCGACCTCGAACCAGAAGGTGGAGCCCTCGCCCTCGACGCTGTCGAAGTCCATGTCGCCGCCCATCATGCGGGCCAGGCTGCGGGAGATGGCCAGGCCCAGACCGGTGCCGCCGAACCGGCGCGTGGTGCCGACATCGGCCTGCTGGAAGCGGTCGAACAGCGAGGCGCGGGCCGAGGCGGGAATACCGATGCCGGTGTCCTGGACCTCACAGCGCAGGCGGCGCGGGTCACCGTCTACATAGGAGAGGCGCACCGAAACCCCGCCCTCCCCGGTGAATTTCACGGCGTTGCCAATGACGTTGAACAGGCACTGGCGCAGGCGGACCGGATCGATGGCGGCGTAACCCAGCCCTTCGGCGGCGACGTGCAGGTACACGCCCTTGTCCTCGGCCTGGGGCCGGATCAGGGCCGCGACGCTGTCGGCCAGGGCGGCCAGGTCGACGGGGACCGGCGCCAGGTCGAGCTTGCCGGCCTCCATCTTGCTGAAGTCCAGCACGTCGTTGATCAGCTGGGCCAGCATCTGGCTGCAGGCCACCGCTTCCTGCAGCATGCCGGCGCCTTCCGGCGTCAACGGCTCGCGTTCCAGCAGGTGCAGGATGCCCACCACCCCGTTCATCGGGGTGCGGATCTCATGGCTGACCGAGGCCAGGAAGTCGGACTTGGCGGCGGTGGCGGCCTCGGCCGCCTGGGTCGCCTCGGCCAGGGCGAGTTCCTGACGCTTCTGGTCGTCGATATCGATCATCAGGCCGACGCAGCGGATCGGGTCGCCACCGGTGTCATGCTCGACCTCTAGGTAGAACCGGACCCAGATCGGGCCAGCGCTGCGCATCAGGCGCACGTCCACCGGGGCGATCTGGTCCTGGCGCTCGGCGCGGACGTTGAGGTCGCGGGCCCTGGCCTGATCGTCGGGGTGGAACATGCCGAAGGGATTAGCCTTCGCTCCACTCAGCAGATCCTGACCCACCAGGGCGCGCAGTTCCGGGGAAAGCCAGAAGGACCGTTTGGCGTAGTCGAATTCGAAGACCCCGGCGTTGGCGGCGTTCAGGGCCAGTTTGAGCCGCTGGGTGCTGGCCGTGGCCTCGTCGCGGGCTTGCGCCTGGGGGGAGATGTTCTGGCTGATGCCGTACATCTCGTAGCGGCCGCTCGGGGTCTGCTTGCCGGCGCGATAGAGCACGCGCAGATGCTTCCAGCCGCCCTCGGCGGTGCGATAGCGCATCTCCGCCTCGGCCTGGCCGCCCAAGCGGGTCACGCGTTCGCGGATTTCCCGGTCCTTGGCCTGGTCATCCTCATGCTGGATCTGTTCGAGGACTTCGGTGGGCACGCCCTCGGTGGACTCCGCCCAGCCGAAGGCGAGCTCGCTGGAGAAGAAGTAGATGTCCCGGTCCGGATCGTAGAGCCAGGTCCCCACCTCGGCGTCGGCCATGAGCTGGTCGCGCATGCTCGAGGCGTTGAGGGCGGCGTCCAGCATCCTGTGCTCGGCGGTGACATCTATCAGCAACACCAGGCCACCCGCGCTATGGTCGGCGCGCACCCAGCGGGCCTCGCCATAGGTCTCAAGCCGGTAGGCGTTGGCGGCGGGGCGGGTTTCGGTGGCCGCGGCGTCCAGCAGGGCGCCCAGGTGACGGCCGACCAGGTCGTCCGCCGGCGCGCCCAGCAGTCGGGCGAAGTCGCGATTGGCGGCGGCGATCTGTCCGCCGGCATCCAGCAGCGCGGCGGCCACAGGGAGGCCATCAAGCATCGCGTGCAGCGCTGAGGGAGCGGAAGCGTCAGGACCGGACATTGGGCCAGAGTGTCAAATCAGACTTAACGACCCGTTCGCGCGCCGCTCCCGCCCCGCTGCATTTCGCCGCTGGCTTTACTCTGTCGCCATCCGACGCGCGTAGCAGGCGTCCCGGGCGCCCGCGACGCCGCCGCCGAGACGTTAAAGTCGACGCTAGCCGAGATTATCGGCCGGCCCCAGTCCCAAGCCACCTGAAAATTCGCCAGCTCACTTGAATATCTGGAGGGGGCCGACCGTCCGATATTGTCTATTTGCGCGGCGACATCTGGCGAGAGACTCATTTCGTCGGACGCACGACAAGATATGTGAAATAATCGACTTACCGTCAGGAAATACGTTTGGCTCTGGCGGCAGAGAGACTCGGGCCCACGCCCATGCTCCCGCCACGCGCGAAGGAGCTATTGTTTGTCTCATCGCCCCGACTCCAGTCTCAGCCTCGCCCTGGCGGTGGTCGCGTCGTCCGACTCGCCCCTGCTGCTGTTGGACGGCGAACTGCGGGTGATCGCGGTCAGCACCTCCTTCCTGCGGGCCTTCGGGATCGACCGGGATCGTGCGGTGGGCCAGCCGGTCACCGCGCTTGGCGACGGCGAGTGGGCCGTGCCGCAACTCACCTCCCTGCTGACCGCCACCCTGTCGGGCGCGGTGATCGAGTCCTACGAGATGGATCTGCGGCCCCCCGGCGGCGCCCGCGCCCTGGTGCTGCACGCCCAGACCCTGGACTATGGGGACGTCGACAATCCCCGCCTGCTGCTGAGCGTGAGCGATGTCACAGAGGCCAGGCTCACCGCCCAGCACGACGCCGACAGCCTGAAGCACAAGGACAACCAGCTGCGCGAGAAGGCGATCCTGCTGCGCGAGGTGCAGCATCGGGTCGCCAACAGCCTGCAGATCATCGCCAGCGTCCTGCTGCAGAGCGCCCGCAAGGTGCAGTCGGACGAAACACGCGCCTATCTGAAGGACGCCCACAACCGGGTGATGTCCATCGCCACGGTCCAGCAGCAGCTGGCCACCACGAGCCTGGAGGCCGTGATGCTGCGGCCCTACCTCATCCAGCTCTGCCAGAGCCTGGCCGCCTCGATGATCCGCGACCCGCACCAGCTCTCGGTGTCGGTGACCTGCGACGACAGCGTCGTCGACGCCAATGTCTCGGTCAGCCTGGGCCTGATCGTCACTGAGTTGGTGATCAACGCTCTGAAGCACGGCTTCCCGGGCCACCGGCACGGCA
This sequence comes from Phenylobacterium ferrooxidans, assembly GCF_042714595.1. NCBI lineage: Bacteria > Pseudomonadati > Pseudomonadota > Alphaproteobacteria > Caulobacterales > Caulobacteraceae > Phenylobacterium > Phenylobacterium ferrooxidans. The sequence goes on from NZ_JAOTJD010000022.1 coordinate 24,298, forward strand.
AGATCCTGGTGGACTACGAGTCGGAGGGCGAGGCCTGGACGCTGTCGGTGCGCGACAACGGGGTAGGCATGCCCAAGGACGCCGAGGCCTCCAAGCCCGGCCTGGGCACCAGCATCGTCGAGGCCCTGGCCAACCAGCTCTGCGCCGGGGTACGGGTCACCGACGCCCATCCCGGCACGGCGATCGCGATCATCTGCTCCGGCCTTACCCCCCTCGACGCCGCGCCGCGGCCCGAGCCAACGACACAAGCGCTCTGAGCGCCCAAAGGACACACCATGAAGGTCTATCCCAGCACCCGCCCCGCCGACCAGGGCGCCCCCGCCGGCCTAAACGATCCCCGCTCCACGGGCCGCGCCTCCGAGACCAAGCCGCAGGCCAAGACCCCCATGCAGCCCCACGGCCAGCGCCGCTGACCGGCGCCTGCGCGGTGGGCGCCGCGCCACGGCCGGCGGCCTGACAACGAAGGTTTACATTCTGCGGCCCGCGAACCTGTTATCCCGCATCCGTTAAGGCGCGGGGGCGGGCCAGGACCATGAAGACGATCGCGGTGCTGTCCCACAAGGGTGGGTCAGGAAAGACGACGGTGGCGGTGAACCTGGCCATCGCCTGGCGAGCCCTGGGCGCGCGCACCATCCTGGCCGACGCCGATCCAGTCCGCTGCGCCTCCGACAGCCTGCGAAAACGGTCCGACCACAGCTCGCTGGTGGTGGAGACCTCGGCGGCCAAGCTCGACGCGCTCGCCTATGTCAGCGGCAAGGGCGGCTGTGACGTGCTGATCATCGACACCCCCGGCGGCCCCGACAGCGGCATGATCGAGGCCATGAAGGTGGCCGACCTCTGCATCGCCGTCTCGCGCCCGACCTATCTGGACGTGGCCGCCACCCTGCGGACCGTCGAGGTGGTGCGGCGGCTGGGACGCCAGGGGGTGGTGCTGTTCAACCAGTGCCCGCCCCGCCGCAACGGGGTGGAGTCCGCCGTTGTCAGCGGGACCATGGACATCCTGAGGCGCGGCGGGCTGGAGGTCTGTCCATTGGCCTTGCAGACCCGGGCCGCCTACCAGCGGTCCATCGCCCAGGGGCAGGGGGTCGGCGAGTACGAGCCCGGCGGCAAGGCCGACGCGGAGATCGCCGGCCTGCTGGCCTATGTTCAGGCCAAGACCGAGGACGAGGGCCGCGAGCGGGCGGCCAACGATTAGGACCACGCGATCTCCAGCCGGCTCGGGACGATTTCTCGTCCGCCGCCCCGCGCGTCAGGCTAGGGTCTAGGCTCCGGAGGACGATGACCATGGCCGACCAAGACCCGCCCGCCGAAACCCCGATTCAGCGCGCCCTGCGCCTGAAGAAGGAGGCCCTCGACGCCAAGCCGAAGGATCCCCGCGGGGGCCGCTTCCAGCGCGAGCGCGCGGCCGCCGCCAGGTCGTCGTCGAAGTCCAAGCCCTGGATGGCGCGCTAGAAGTTAGAGCCTCTGACGTCCCTAGGCGTCGTCCCCGGCTTCCACCACGCCGCGCAGGTGGGCGAGGAATTCATCGCGCTCGGGCTGGGTGAAGGCCTGGCCCAGTTCCTGGGTGGCCTCGGCCAGGCTGTACTTGCCGTCGCTGAAACGCAGCAGGACGCTCTCGATATAGCGGTCGAGGAGGACGCGGTCGGGGCCGGTGAGATTATGGGTCATGCCGCCACCCTGCGCCCGCGCTCGCCCACGCGCTATGCGCTGGATCAATTGGCCAGGGTCGGCGCCTCGTAGGCGAAGAGGGTGGAGCGGTCGTCGTCGGGCATGAACCAGGCCCTGACACCGGTGGCCGTGGCCTCCACATAGGTCGGGTTCTGAGTCATGGGCCGCCCCGAGGGCGACCAGAGCGCAACCGGCGCCTGCCAGACCGGGCGGTGATCCTTGACGATCTCCAGCCCGCCGAGGGTCAGGCCGCCGCCCTTGGGCGAGCGATAGTCGGCCAGGCCAGAGCACAGCATCGCCCCGCCGCCCAGGCCATGGCAGTCCTGGTAGTCGATGTAGCTGGAAGGGTTGCGCGCCACCTTGGGCGTCCCGGCCCTGCCGCCGGGGGTCAGCTTCCAGGTGTAGAACCGCCGCCCGCCCCAGGAGACGCCCTGCAGCAGGCGGGTCCTGCGGTCATAGCTCACCGCCCCGATGTGGTCGGCGACCCGCAGCACCTCCGTGGCCTTCAGGGTCTGCGGATCGACGCGGTAGACGATGGCGGCGCTGCCGGGGCGGTACTGCGCCACGCTGACCCACAGGCTCTCGCCATCGAAATCGATGCCGCCCGGATGATAGGCGTCCCCCTCCCCCAGCACGACCTGGCCCAGCAGGCCGCCGTCGGCCGACATGCGGAACAGGTGGCCGACGCCGGCGCCGGGGCTGCGCCCCCCGGTCGCGCCGGCCAGGCGGGCGGGATACTGCTTCACCTCGACGGAGGAGACGAAGAACTCGCCGCCGATCTTCACCATCCCCTGGGGATGGAAGGTGGGGAACTGGACAGGGACGGCGGCGGTCTGGGTCCAGGCCGTGGCCCGGTTCAGCTGGATCAGGCGATCGGCCAGGGTCGGCGCGGGGGCGGCCCCCAGCAGGCAGATGATGACGGGAAGCAGCAGGCCGAGCCGCCGCAGGGCGCCCGGCCTCATCGACCCCGCCAGCGCAGCCGCCAGCCGAAGACCCCGGCGCCCAGCAGGATAACGGCCCAGCCGATGGCCAGGACCACCAGGGTCCGCCGGGCCTCCAGCAGCACCATGAGGTTGTCGACATTGCCCGTGCGCCAGAACACCCACTCGCCGGCCAGCCGGGTCGCCAGCGCCTCGTCACCTGTCTCCAGCACCACGATCCCGTCGCCGCTGGCCGGATCGAAGCGCGCGGCGGTGTTGATGGCCGGGAAGTTGTTGCCGTCATGGCCGGCGATGAAGTCGCCGGCCTCGTTGGGCGCGTAGAGCACCAGGCCCAGGCCCCAGATGTCGGCGCCGTACTGGGCGGCGTGGGGGCGACGCATCTCCGCCAGGGTCGAGGGCCTGAGCACGCCCCGCCCCGCCGGAGTTCCATCCGTACCCGGCCGGTGCGCGGCGATCAGCCGGGTGAGGTCGGCCGCCGAGGTGTAGAGCGACGCCGCCCCCGTCGCCGTGAACCGGTAGTGGATCGCCTTGGTCCCGCCCGGGCCATAGATCTCGGCGACATTGGCGGGCCAGGGCTCGGGCAGCAGGAAGGTGGACCGGGTCATGCCCAGGGGGTCCAGCACCGCGCGCCGCATATAGGCGGCGAAGGGCTCGCCGGTGACGTCCTCGATCAGCAGCTGCAACAGGGTGTAGCCGCCGCCGGAATATTTCCACCCGGCGCCCGGCTGGAGCCCCGCCTTGACCGCGCCCTCGGCGTGCGGCGAGGCGTCGGCGGCCCGCGTGAGAGACGCCACCAGGGGCTGGACCGGCTGGCCGGGCGCGAACCCCGCATAGCCCAGTCCGTCGGTGAGGCCCGCCGTGTGGCTGAGCAGCCGGCGCACCGTCACCTGGCGGTTGTCGAATTCGCTGGGGGGCAGCTTCCAGCGTGAGAGATAGGTGTCCACCGGAGCGTCCAGATCGACGCGGCCGGCGTCCACCAGGGTCATGACCCCGAGCGCGGTGATCCATTTGCTGAGCGAGGCCACCTGGAACAGGGTGTCACGGTCCACGGGCGCGCCCTTGGAGGCGAAACGCTCGTGCACGGGCCGGCCCTGCTCGATCAGCGTGAAGGCCAGGTTGCCGGTGGACTCCGCGGCGATCATCCGGTCGGCCGCCGCGGCGAAGGCGGCGGTGTCACCCTGCGGCGCCAGGGGCCGCCGCCACCATCCCTCCAGGGTCCCCGCCCCGAAGACGACGGTCCAGACCGCCAGCACCCCAAGGGTGGCGACCCCAAGCAGGATCCAACGGCGCATCGGCGTGACCTCCCCAAGCTTGACCCTTGTTACCCGAGTTGGGGTGCGGCGTCAGGAGGGGTGGGGGGCCCTATGGGGATCGTCAGCGGACAGGAGACCCCGAATCGAATCCAACAGCTGAAGGAAAGGCGCGCGCCCGCAGACATACCGAAGCTCGATCGCCGCGCCTGATGTGAAGCTGGACCACACTTAGCCAAACCGCCAAACGGTGCGCACAACCGGCGCCACATGCCCGCCCGGTCCAGATTCCTCCGGTCAGATTCCTCAGAATCGCAGTTCCAGGCCCATCCCCACGGTGATCGGCCTCTGGGGTGTGATCTGGCGGGTCGCGCCCTGGGCGAAGGGATTGCCATAGGCGAAGGTGTCGCCTCGGCTGTTGGCGGGATTGTCGACGAACACTGATACTCGCCAACGGTCGGTATAGAGGGCCGCCGCCGCCCGTCCTGCGCCATAGTCGCCCATGCTCGGGGCCGCGACAGCATGAAACGTCAGGCGCGAGGGCCCAACATAGGCATAGCGCGCATCAAACGCGCTGGTGAGGCCGTCCTTCAGCGGGTGCTCGTAGTGGATCTCGACGCCGCCGGAGAACCGCGGCACGCCATCGAGCGGGCCATCGGAGGGGCCGGCCGCCTCGGCCGCCGCCCATGTCCGCTCAGGATCATTGAGCGTCAACTGGGCGCCGAGATGGAGGCGTCCCGTGACGTAGATCGCCTCAAGCTCCAGACCCATGTTGCGTCCCCGGCCGAGATTGTCGGTGTAGGGCAGGCCGACGCCCAGGAACTCGTCGGCCTGTACATTGACCCACTTGGCTTGAAAGAGCGCGGCCCGGGCGACCAGGCGACCCTCCAGCCAACTGGTCTTGGCGCCGGCTTCATAGCTCCAAAGCTCATCACCCTCGAACTTGCGGTAAGGCCTTGGCCCGGAGCCCGGGCCGCCAAACACCTGGCCATTGGCCCCGCTGGTGTTGAATCCTCCGGAGCGATACCCCTCCGCCGCCTGCAGATAGAAGAGGGTGCGGGCGGTGGGATGGAAAGCCAGGACCGCCTTTGGCGCCCAGCGGGTGTCGGCGAGCTTGCCTGAGAAGGTCGCGCGTGCGCCTGGGGCCGGAGAGAGGACGACGGCTTGAGCCGCGATCCTCGTTCGCGCGACCCGCCCGCCGAACGTGAAATCCAAGGACCGCGACAGCGGCCAGGTCAGTTCGCCGTAGATCGCCAGCTCATCCTGCTTGTCGATTCGGGTCTCGTCGTAGACGACCGAACCGGGACCGGAGGGCGAGGCGCTGAGAAGGAGCCGGACGTCCTGTTCGCCCTGCGCCACGAAGAGACCAGCCAGCCAATCCACCTTCGATGTATCGGGCGAGGTCAGGGTCAACTCGTGGATGACCGATTCAATCCGGTTGTCATCGTCCAGCGCCGCGGCGCCAACGGCGCCGCCGGTGATGGCCGGCAGGGCCCGGGACGCGTCATATCGGCTGATCACCTCGTGGCGAACGAGGGCGCTGGTCCACTTCAAACGCCCCCAGTCGAACCGCCCATCAAGCGAGACGAAGGCCTGGGTGAAGTCATTGTCGTGAGGTTCGCGAACCTGATTCGCGCGCGTGAAGGGCTCCAGGCCGCCCTGGGCGTATTGGGTGTCGTCGGAGTCATTCCGCTGATCGGTGAGACCGGCGTCGAGACGCCAGTTGTCCGTCAGCCGGGCCCGCGCCTGGACGCGCCATCCTTTCCGAACGCTGTGATTGACGTTGGTAACAGCCAGGCCCACGTCATCGATATAGCCGCCGTCGGTCTCCTTGTAGGCGACTGCGCGAACCGCCAATCGACCGCCAATGAGCGGCATGTTCACCATGCCCTCGACGACGCTGCTGGCGTCTCCGCCCTGGGTGGTCGCGGCGCTCGTGAACAGCCACCCCGCCGACTGCTCGAGGTCTGGAGCCTTGGTGACGATCCGGAACACGCCCCCCATGGAACCGGCGCCGTAGAGCGAACCCTGGGGACCGCGGAGAATCTCCACGCGCTCGACGTCCACCAGGCGCAGATCGGGGTCCGGGGCGTTGTAGGTGAGCCGGACATCGTCGAGCTGGACCGAGACCATAGACTGGGCACGCCCGGTCAGGGGGCCATCGGAGAGCCCCCGAATGAAGATCTTGTTGCGCCCCGGCCCTAGGTTGGTGACCGTCACCGCCGGGCTCATAAGGGCGATCTCCGACGCGCCGCGCGCATCGGCTCCCTCAATGGTCTCGCCGGAAATGACGCTCACCGAATAGGGTAACCTGCCCGCCGAGGCCGTGCGCTTGGTCGCCGTCACCACGAGTTCGTTCACCAGGACGGGCGCGGTGTCCGGGGGCGAGACCCTGGCTTGGGGGGGGTGGAGCGGCTGGGTGCGTGGCGGCGCTCGCACGATCTCGATCGTTTGCGGATCAATAATCCGGAAGCTGCAGCCCGTCCCCGCCAGCAGGCGGGTCAGGCCATCAGAGAGGTTGAAGCGCCCGACAAGCGGATTGCCGGTGGGGCGGCAATTTGCGGCGGCTCCTGTGCTGATCGACACCTTGGCCTGGATTGCAAAGGTCACCAGGGCGGCCTTCAGCCCTGTGGTGGGAATTTTGAACGCCACCTTGGGCGCCGCCGCCTGGGAGGCCGCGGGCATCGCCGCGATCGCGCAGACCATCCCGGCGATCGACCAACCCGTCGCGCGCCTTCCTGCGGGGACCTGGCGTGTCACGTCAGCGGCGGTCGGGCTTGGACGCGATCGTGATGTGGCGTTCGCCGTGACGCACGTTGATGGGAAGAAACTCGGACAGTTGCGCCAAGACGGCCTCCTGATCTCGCAGCTCGATCACGCCTGAGAACCTGAAGTCTGCCGCAGTCGTGTCCGCGAACGTGACTTGCGTTCCGAAGCGACGATTCAGGTCAGCGACGATCTCACCTAGACGTCGCTCATCGCAGACAAGACGCCCCTGCGTCCAGGCGAAAGCCGCATCCGGATCGACCTTCGAGCGTTGCGAGACGCGCGTTCCCTCCGTATGTCGCAGGGTGTCTCCCCCCCTGAGGCGGGCGATGGGCGTCGGGCCCAGGACCGGCTGGCGAACCTCCACCACGCCGCGGCGAACGCTCACCACCACGGTCTGGTCATAGTGAGCGATGTTGAACTCGGTGCCGACCACTCGGACCTGCTGATCCCCAACCGAAATGATGAAGGGCCGGTTCGGGTCCTTGGCGACTCCGAAGGCCGCCTCGGCCTGCGCCATCTCCACCCGCCGGGTGCGCCATCCAAGGCGCACGCTCATTCGGGAGCCCCCGTTTAAGCGGATATGGCTACCGTCGGAGAGGGCGATCTCACGGGTCTCGCCGACGTCGGTCTGGTAGACCGTCTCAGTCCCCTGAGACGCCCGCCAGACCAGGGGCGAGACCACCAGCACGGCCGCGGCGGCGGCAAGCGCCGCGACGAAGCCCCCTCGTCGCGGGCCGTCACGGCGCGGACGAAAGGCGAGAACCTCTCCCGTACTCGGCGCCAGGCGCGGCGCGATCTCGCCGGCCCGGTCGCTGATCTCGGCGGCCAGGCTCTCGACGGCCTCAAAGGCGACCTGATGATCCTCTGACACCTCCAGCCAGGCCGTGAGCGCGACCCAGTCCTCGCCGGTGGCGGTGTCCGACTGGACGCGCACAAGCCAGGCGACCGCCTCGTCGCACAGGGCGTCCGTCGCGCTCCGGTCGGTGCGGACGCTCATTTCCGGTTCGGCTTCCTGGTGGTGTTCATCATGGCTCTCGCCCCAAAGACGCCACAAAAGCCCAGGCGCCTCCAATAAATCTTCGAGCTCATCGTCCCACCTTGGTCAGGATCCGCTTGAGGCTGGCCATGATGTGCTTCTCGACGCTGGATCGGGAGATCTTCATGGCCGCGGCGGTCTCGGCGTGGCTGAGGCCCTCCAGCTTGTGCAGGCGGAACGCTTCCCGCACCTGGGGCGGCAGTTCATTGACCATGTCGACGATCTGGTTGAGCCGCTGGCGGGCGGCCAGGGCTTCGTCGGCCGGCGGGGTCTCGGAGATGTCCTCCCCGCCGGTCCTACTGGTGTGGACGTCGCGCCAGGCCGCGTCCCGGTGACCGGCGCGCCGAGCCTGCTTGATGCGGTCGAGCATGAGGTTCGTGCCCAGCCGGTAGAGGTAGGCGGCCGGATTGCCGATGTCCTCCGGCGGGCGTCCTGAGATCTTCAGATAGATATCCTGGACCAAGTCCTCGGCGGCCTCCTCCGAGCGCAGCCGGACGCGGAAATAGCGCACCAGCTCGGCACGCCGCTCCAGGTAGGCGGCCAACAGGGGATCGCGATCGTCCAAGGCGGGGCTGACATCCTTCGACCTGAGGGCTGGCGCGCGCGACGGCGAACTCGGCGTGCGCCCGCGATCTTCCCCATGCCGCCGCACCGCGCAATCCCAAACTTGAAAGGCGGTTTGGAGGGCGCGCCGTCAGTACCAGTTGAAGGGCCTTGGCGCGCCTACCGGAGGCGAACCCCGGAAGAGGGTTCAGCGACCCCCCTGTTGTTGCAGCAGTTCGCCCCGAAGCTGACCCGGCGCTCGTCGTTGCGAGGCGCCCTGAAGGATTCAAGCGCTGGCCGCGCTGCGATGGGCTGGAAGCCTCAAGATCGAGCGTCGGCCGCTCCGGACCTGTCCGCCCGAGCCGCACTTACGATTCCATTGAGGTGCTTTCCAGAGCCCGTCGTCATTTCCATCGAGGACGCGCAAGAGGCGCAATCCCACGATAGCGAGATAGGGAGACGACATGTCCGCCAACATCAACGAGCGCGAAGACGACGATCGCGAAGACGACGCCAACGACACGGAAAACACGGTTCGCACCGGGTCTGTCGTCAGCCAGGCGCATGACCACAGCGACGATGACTCGCATGGAACGGTCAGCGGAACTGATGATCACTCGACCACGATCGACGGTTCGGCGGGCGATGACGCCCTGGAGGGCTCGGAGTTGAGCGACCACATCAACGGTCGCGAAGGCGAGAACCACCTGAACGGAAACGACGGCGACGACGATATCCTCGGCGGATCGGGGACCGATCACATCAATGGTGGGATCGGTATGGACACGGTGCGGGGCGGCGACGGCGAAAATCATCTGCGCGGCGACGACGGTGACGACTCGATCGCAGGCGGCCGCGGGTTCGACGACATCAATGGCAATGTCGGAAGCGACACAGCGCACGGCGGCGAGGGCGACGACTGGGTGGTGGGCGGTAAGGACAATGACGCAGTCTACGGCGACGCCGGCGACGACATTGTCTATGGCAATCTCGGCGATGATACGGTTGCTGGCGGCGCGGGCGCCGACTTGATCCGCGGCGGACAGGGCGACGATAATGTGTCCGGCGACGATGGTGATGACTGGATGTCGGGAGACCGCGGCAGCGACACCCTCAGCGGTGGCGCGGGCGCCGACACCTTCCACTTCTTCAGCGGCGCCAGTGTGGATGTCGTGACCGACTTCTCGGCCGCCGAAGGCGACCACGTGCAGCTCGATCCGGGGACAATCTACACCGTTCACCAGACCGGCGCCGATGTGACCATCGACTTGGCTGGCGGCGCCGATCACATGGTCCTGCAGAACGTCCAGCTTTCGAGCCTGCCGGACGGCTGGATCTCCGCCTAGCAGGCTGTTGAAATATTGCCCTATTCTGCGTATCAGCCGCCTCCCTTTGAATGGGTATCAGCGACGTGGTCCGCAGAGTGTTCCGCTGTCACCGTGGCTTGGACGTGAGCGCTGCATCGCCGCCCGCTCATTCCTCGCGGTTGCGGAGGAGCCACCCAGTTCCAAATCGCTTGCAGTCCATCCGCGAGGCGAAGGGGGCTACGGCTACATCCGGGAGTATTATTGGGTCCTTGGAGCCAAGAGCCGGGTGAGGGCAGAGGGATCCTAGGTGGCCTGCGTAGGGGAAGGCCCCTTGATTGCCGGGCCGCGAAGCCATCGCGCCACCAAATAGGTGAGTCGTCGAGTACGCAGATGCAGTGTTATCGGAAGTCTTCAGGGTAAAGTTGATTGAATACTATTAGTTATGGGTGGCGATGACAAAACGTACTGCGGCTCGAGGTGCGATGGCGATCTAGCAAACGACGCTAAGCCGCGACACGGTCCTTGCCGCCCAGCCCTTCGATAATCGGGCAGTCAGGGCGCTTGTCGCCGTGGCAGCTGCGCACCAGGACCCGCAGCGTGTCGCGGAGTTCCGTCAGCTCGGCGAGCTTGCGGTCGATCTCTGTCAGCTTGGCCTTGGCGATCGCCTTCACGCTCGCGCTCTCGCGATCCTTGTCGCTGTAGAGCGACAGGAGCTGCCGGCATTCCTCGACCGAAAAGCCGAGGCTGCGTGAGCGCTGGAGGAAGCGCAGGCGGTGCACGTCAGACATCGAGTAGTCCCGATAGCCATTGCCCGCACGGTCGGCCTGCAGCAGGCCGATGTCCTCGTAGTAGCGGATCGTCTTGGCCGACAGGCCCGATTTTTCCGCTGCGTTTCCAATGTTCATGAGGCGATTTCCATCTGACTTCGGTCAGCATAAAGGTTCTAGTTAGTGGAAGGTCAAGGGCGAGCCGAGGGGATTAGCCGCCGGCGGCCAACACAGGCGCGGCGGCGACGCGCACCGGCGCCTTGAAGCGCTTCAGCCGCATGGCGTTGCCCAGCACAAAGACACTCGAGAGGGCCATGGCGCCGGCCGCCAGCATCGGTGACAGCAGCGTGCCGCTGATGGGATAGAGGACGCCCGCAGCCACCGGAATCAGGCTGGCGTTGTAGGCGAAGGCCCAGAACAGATTTTGGCGGATGTTGGCGATGGTCGCCTTTGACAAGGCGATCGCGTTGCTCACGCCCAGCAAGTCGCCGGACATCAGCACCACGTCAGCGCTCTCGATGGCCACGTCCGTGCCTGTGCCGATGGCGACGCCGACATCGGCCTCGGCCAGGGCCGGAGCATCGTTGATGCCATCGCCGACGAAGGTCACGGCGCGGCCGCCGGCGCGCAGGCGCTTGATGGCCTCGACCTTGCCGTCCGGCAGCACTTCGGCGACCACCTCGTCGATGCCGAGTTGGGCGGCGATGGCCTCCGCCGTGCGGCGGTTGTCGCCGGTGATCATCGCCACCTTGAGGCCCATATCATGCAGGGCGCGGATGGCCTGCGGCGTGGTCGGCTTGATCGGGTCAGAGACGGCGATCACGGCGGCCAGCTGGCCGTCTATGGCGGCGTAGAGCGGGGTCTTGGCCATCTCGCCCATGCGGACAGCGGTCTCGGCGAACGGCCGCACGTCGATACCCAGCTGAGCCATGTGGCGGTCTGCGCCGACAGCGATGCGATGGCCGCGGACCGTGGCGTTGACGCCATAGCCGGGCACGGCATCGAAGGCGCTGACCTCGTCGAGGGCGAGCCCTTCGGCCTGGGCCGCGGCGACGATGGCCCCCGCCACAGGGTGTTCGGACTGTCCCTCGACGGCGGCGACCAGCGATAGGACTTCAACGCGCTCAAAGCCTTCAACGACTTCCAGATCGGTCATCACCGGCTTGCCGGCCGTGAGCGTGCCGGTCTTGTCCAGCGCAACCACCTGGACAGACTTCAGCGACTGCAGCGCCCCGCCGTTGCGGAACAGAACCCCCAGTTCGGCGGCCCGGCCGGTGCCGACCATGATCGAAGTCGGCGTGGCGAGCCCCATGGCGCACGGGCAGGCGATGATCAGCACCGCCACCGCATTGACCAGCGCGAAGGCGACGCCCGGCTGCGGCCCGAAGACCAGCCAGACGACGAAGGTCAGGACAGCCGCGACCATGACCGCCGGCACGAACCAGGCGGTGACCCTGTCGACCAGGGCCTGGATCGGCAGCTTGGAGCCCTGCGCGGTCTCCACCATGCGGATGATCTGGGCGAGCAGCGTGTCCGCCCCGACCTTGGTGGCGCGATAGGTGAAGCTGCCGGTCTTGTTGATCGTGCCCCCGATCACCTCGGCCCCTGCCGCCTTCATCACCGGGATCGGCTCGCCGGAGATCATGGCTTCGTCGACGAACGACGAGCCGGACAACACCACGCCGTCGACGGGAACCTTGTCGCCCGGGCGCACCTGGATGACATCGCCGGCGGTGACGTCCTCGAGCGCCACGTCGACGAATTCGCTGTTTCGCTCGACCCTGGCCGACTTGGCCTGCAGGCCCATCAGCCGCTTGATCGCCTCGCTTGTGCGCCCCTTGGCCTTGGCCTCGAGGACGCGGCCCAGCAGGATCAGGGTGATGATCACCGCCGAGGCTTCGAAATAGACGTTGGCTGTCCCGGACGGCAGCACCGCCGGCGAGAAGACGGCGACCACCGAATAGGCCCAGGCGGCCGTCGAGCCGAGCACCACCAGCGAGTTCATGTCAGGCGCCAGGCGCGCCAGGGCCGGCACGCCCTTCCTGTAGAACCGCAGGCCCGGACCGAACTGCACGATCGTCGCCAGCACGAAGAAGGCGATATAGAGCGGTCGCTGGCCCAGGGTCATCGCCAGCCAATGATGTAGCGCCGGGATTGCGTGCGCGCCCATCTCGAGCACGAAGATCGGCAGGGTCAGCAGCCCGGCGATTCCGAGATCGCGCTTCAGGTGAGACATCTCGCGGTCGCGGGCTTCCTCCCGGCTGTCGGTGGCGGCGCCAGCGCCGCTGCGACGAGGCTCATAGCCCGCCTTGCGGATGGCCGCGTCGATGGCCGCCCGGGGCGCGTCGCCGGCCAGGGTTTCGATCGTGGCGCGTTCGGTGGCGAGGTTGACCGAGGCCTTGAGCACGCCGGGGACCGCAGCGATGGCGAGCTCGACACGGCGTACGCACGAGGCGCAGGTCATGCCCTCGATCTCGACGTCCGAGGTTTCAACGGGAACCTCATAGCCAGCCCCCTTGATCGCGGCGATCACTCCTGCAGCGTCAGGTCGGACCCCGGCGTCGAAGGTGACGTCGGCGGCTTCGGTCGCAAGGTTCACGGTCGCGGCGGCCACGCCCGGCGCCTTGGCGATGGCGAGCTCGACGCGGCGCACGCAGGACGCGCAGGTCATACCGGCGATCGGGAAGTTTTGTCTGACCGAGACGCCGGCCAGATTGAAGGGAGCGTTCATGGAACTGGTCCTCTGAGTATCTTTCGACCAGAGGTCTAATTCTTCCAGTCACTGGAGGGTCAATGGGGTGTTCCAGATTTCTCGTCTCGCCCTAAGCCATGGAAAATACAAACCAAAAATACACTTCTTCGCAGCCCGGGCGATTTGCGGATGGCCATGAAGACTTCAATGGAAAGGCGCTTGACCCTCCAGCCGATGGAAGCCCGACAGTGACTCCGCGGCGCTTTGCCGTCCTGCAAACGAGGAGTTTGAATTGCTGAACCTAAAGGTCCCGGACATGACTTGCGGCCATTGCGAGGGCGTTGTCACCCGAGCGGTGCATAGCGTCGATTCCAGCGCCACGCTCACCATCGATCTGCCGTCGCAGACGGTGTCGATCATCACCTCGGCGGACCACGCCGAGGTGATCCAGGCGATGGACGCGGCCGGCTATCCCGCAGAGCCGAACTAGGCCGCCCACGAGCAGGCAAGGGCGGCGCGAAGGGGTTGCACCCCGAGCGCCGCGCCTTGTCGCAAACGCCCGGCGCCCCTCGGAACGCCTTCGGGGCAGCCTCGCCTGATCACAGGAAGATTCCCATAGCAGGAAGGTCAGGGCGTGGTCAGAACCACGTCCGCACCCCGACCACGAAGCGGGTCGTCTCGACGTCATGCCCGGCATCGCGGACGAAGTCCGCGGACCGGCCAAAGGCGCGCTCGTAGGACACGCCGACGTAGGGCGCGAACTCGCGGCGCACCTCGTAACGCAGGCGCAGCTCGAACTCGCCCTTGGACAGACCCGAGCCAATCTCGCTCCGCGGAATGTCCTGCGCTGCGAATTCGAGTTCCGCGCGAGGCTGGAACACCAGCCGCTCGGTGAGCCGGAAATCGTAGCTGCCCTCGACGCGGCCGAGCAGATCGCCCGTCTCGGACAGGAAGAGCGAGCCCTCGGCCTCGAACCAGTAGGGGAACATCGCGTCAACGGCGACGACAGCATAGGCGCGAGAGCGCGGCTCCAGGTCGTAGCGGAGCCCAACCTGCAGGTCCGTGTAGCGGGCGACGGCGCGGGAATAGAGCAATTGCACTTCCGCGGCTTCGACGCCTTCGCCGGACTGACCCTCACCCTCGGTTTTGAACGCGACCCGGTTAAGGTCGCCGCCGTACCAGCCTTCGACTTCCCAGCGGTAGCCGTTCCCGTCGGGCGCCCATTCAAGCAGGTCGGCCTGAACCTTGGAGACGCGCGAACCGCCGTGTTCGCCGGCGAGAACGGCGCGGGCGCGCCGCATTGGTCCGGCCCCGAAGACGGGGTCAGCCAGCGCGTCGGTGATCGCAGGCGGCGCCGCCGCCATCCCGACGGGAAGGTCCGCGCCGGTCTGAGCCTCGCGTGCGGCGTCCATCGCATGCCCGGCGTGCGGGTCGGCCGGCGCTTCGGGCATGACGTGCCCGGCGTGCGGATCGGCCGGAACCTGGGACGATGGCATATGATGGCCCGCGTGTGGGTCGGCGGCAGCTGCTGGCTGCGGCGGCATCACATGTCCAGCATGCGGGTCCGTAGCGGGTGGCGCCGTCGGCGGCGGCGCTTGAGGCTTAGCCGGTGTGCTCGGTTGCGCGGGCATGACGTGACCGGCGTGCGGATCGGCGGGGCCCTGCGCCAGGGCGGCGCTCGTCGAGCTCACCATGGCAAGAGCGAAGACAGATAGCCGGATCATGCCGCGGATCCTTGCGCCGGTCGCACCTTGAACACTTGGAACATGCCAGCGTGCATGTGGTAGAGCATGTGGCAGTGGAAGGCCCAATCGCCTGCCTCGGCGGTCATGTCGAAGGTCACCTTTCCGCCGGGCGCCACGTTGACGGTGTGCTTTCGGGGCATGTGTCCCACGGGACCATGCACCAGCTCGAAGAAGTGCCCATGCAGGTGAATCGGGTGCGTCATCATCGAGTCGTTGACCAGGGTGATGCGCACACGCTCACCTGACCGGAACGCGTAGGGCGGCGGGTCCTCACTGAACTTCCAGCCGTCGAATCCCCACCAGAAGCGCTCCATGTTACCGGTCAGCCGGATCTCCAGGGCGCGCTCGGGCGGCCTGGTGTCGGGGTTCGGTTCCAGGGCGACCAAGTCCTTATAGACCAAGACCCGGTGGCCCACGCTTTCGAGGCCAAGGCCGGGCTCGCCGGTGCGGTCCATCGGCATCGGCGCGATCATCTGCACGCCAGGACCCTTCTTGATCTGGGGCGCCTTCGACCAGTCGAGCATGTCCATCTTCATGCCTCCCATATCGCCCATGACATCGGAGCCGCGTTGACGCGGCGGCGCCATGCCAGGCGGCGGTGTGGCCGCCATCGCCTGGTGATCCATCCCGGGCATGCCGGCGTGGTCCATTCCAGCCATGGCGCCGTGGCCGCCATGCGCCGACATGTCCATGCCCATATCTCTCATCGTCAGGATGGGCCGCTCGCGTAGGGGCGGGACCGCGGCGCTCATCCCGGCGCGCGGCGCCAGGGTGGCGCGCGCCATGCCGGATCGGTCGATGGACTCGGCGACCAGGGTGTAGGCGCGGTCTTCGGTTGGCCGCACGATGACGTCGTAGGTTTCAGCATTGCCGATCTGGAATTCGTCCACCTCGATCGGACGCACATTCTGGCCGTCCGCCGCCACGACCGTGAGCTTCAGGCCCGGAATGCGGACATTGAAGATCATCTGGGCCGCGGCGTTGACGAAGCGCAGCCGCACCCGCTCGCCGGGAGTGAAGAGCCCGGTCCAGTTGTCCTTGGGACCATGGCCATTGACCAGGAAGGTCTGCGCCGAGCCGGTGACGTCGGAGATGTCCGTGGGGTCCATGAGCATCTTCGCCCACTCGACCCGCTCGGCGAGCGTCTGGTCCTTGCCCGACAGCAGGCCCGCGATCGTCTGGCGCTGGTAGTTGAAGACCCCGGCCTGCTGCTTCAGTCGCTTGAAGATCAGGTGCGGGTGCATCTCGCTGTGATCGGCGAGCACAATGACATGCTCGCGTTCGGCGACGACCGGGTCGGGCCTGGCCGGCTCGATCACGATCGGCGCGTAATGGCCCTCGGCTTCCTGGAGCGCGGAGTGGCTGTGATACCAGTAGGTCCCCGACTGGATGACCGGGAACTCGTAGACGAAGGTCTCCCCAGGCGGGATGCCGGGGAAGCTCACGCCGGGCACGCCGTCCATCTGAAACGGGACGAGGAGGCCGTGCCAGTGGATGGAGCTCTCTTCGTCCAATGTGTTGGTCACAGAAATCCGCGCGCGCTGGCCTTCCCGTAGCCGCAGCAGCGGACCAGGGACGGCGCCGTTGATGGTCACCGCATGCTGCGACTTCCCGTCGATGGTGACCGGCGTGTGGCCGATTGTGAGTTTGATGTCCTCACCCGACAGGGTCGGCAGGGTGGAGACCAGCCCCGGAGAGGCGCTGAGCGCCCAACTGGGAAGAAGCGCGCCAATAGCCGCGCCACCGCCCAGCAGGGCGGCGCCACGCAAGAGCGAGCGGCGGTCGAAGTCTGGCAAGCGGCGGGGCATGAAGAGGTCCTACGTCCTGAACTTCAACGGGGATGGGGCTTCCCCCGGCAGGAAGGTCAAGCGGCTTTCCACGGTGATACAAACGCACTCAGGCGAAGAACGGGCGCAGCTTCTCGCGCGCGGCGACGTTCAAAGACGCACCCCCAACCCTTCCACCAGAGAAATTCGCAGAGGTTCGTGCGCCACCTCGGTGTAAGCGGCGGGCTGAAGTCACCCCGGGACCGGTTCTTGTGGAGCGCTGCGGGCCGGAAATGACGAGGAGACGGCCGCGACAGGGTAGAATCTGTGGCGGCGATGCGTGGCGGCGGACGCAGTGCGCAGCGAGCAAATCGCTGACCTTCCACGCTTGTCCGATAAGAACAAAACATGTACAAATTTTATTGTGTCAGATGTGAACATTCCCAACGCGACGTCAGATCCGAGCTTCTTTGATGGCCGGCTGATGATCGACATCCTTGCTTGGGACTGGAACCTTCAGGTCGCAATTTGCGACCACGCAGTGACTCGGCCAAAGGCGCGATCCCTAGGCCTGGACTACGGTCGCGACTTCACCATCCACGGCCGCGTGCGCGCGCCCCGCGAGCACCGCGGCAAGTCCATCAAGGTGACCATGTCGCCGTTTGGTCCGAAGGTCCGGTTCGGACGTGGGGCCCTCCAGAACGTGGGCAAACTCACGATACTTCCGGAGGGCTCTGTATTCGAGTTTGAGGCGGTGCTGATGTTGCCGGAGGAGGCGATCGCTTCTACCGCCTCGTCTCTGGCGTCGACCTGGAAACACCTCCAAATCAAGATTCACGACGTGAGACCGAGCGGCGCCGAAGCTTCCGCCTACTTCTTCCAGGCCAGCATTCATCCGAACCTTGAGGCTTGGGCGAATGCTGACTGAAGCGCGGCTAGACTGTCTCATCGAGCTGCGTGGCTACGACGGCGGGCTCGGCCTTATGCCTTGCCCGCCATCGGTCCCGAAGGCGCACCGTTTTCAAGGTGGTCTGATCTACTCTCGCATGATTGAAATCGAGGGTCGTGTGGTTGCGCCTGAAGGCTTGGCCGGCCGCCGAATGCGCATCTGGCTAGACCAACTGGAGGGCTGGCACTTCAGTCGAAGTGAGCCGCCCCACATCGGCGACATCTGCGATCGAGCGGGGGAGCTTCCAGGGGGCGGCCTGGAGACCACGCTCTACATTCCCAAAGATGCGTGGCTCACAGCCACTATTTGCTTGAGCACAGTCTGGCGCCATCTCAGGCTGACGGGAGCCGATGGCGACGGTCGAAGCATGCGGCTCGTCGACTTCTCATTCTCGTCGGACGATCCACAGCTCCCTTGAGGATGCGCTATTTCCGATGCCGGCCGAACCGCCTGGAATGCCGGGGCATTTCGGCTTCCAATAAGCTGAGCTAGATCAGCGCATTATGCTTGGCGGAGAGGGTGGGATTCGAACCCACGGTACCGGTAAAGGTACGCCGCATTTCGAGTGCGGTGCTTTCGACCACTCAGCCACCTCTCCGGAGCCGTCTGGAGGCCCTGAAGAAAGGGCCCGCCGAGCGAGGGCGGAACCTACTCATACGGCCCCGGTGGCGCAAGCCCGTCTGGCGACTGAGTTTTCAGTCCTCGCCGGGCAGGACCACGACGCCGTCCGGGTCGGCGTGCAGGACATCGCCGGGGACGAAGACCACGCCGCCGAAGGCCACGGGGGCGTCGACGATGCCGTCGCCGCGCTTGACGCTGCGGATCGGCACCGAGCCCAGGGCCTTCACGCCGATATCGAGCGTCTCCAGGATCGGGGTGTCGCGGACGGCGCCGTAGACCACGATCCCGGCCCAGCCGTTCTTGACCCCGTCGGCGGCCAGCATGTCGCCCACCAGGGCCATGGCCAGAGAGCCGCCGCCGTCCACCACCAGGACGCAGCCCTCGCCGGGTTCGGCGAGCGTGGCCTTCACCAGGGAGTTGTCCTCCCGGCAGCGGACGGTGCGGATGGGGCCGGAGAAGGCCTTGCGGCCGCCGTAGTCGCGGAACTGGACGAGGCAGACCTCGACCTCGTCCTCGTGGTCGTCGCAGAGGTCGGCGACGCTCTTGGCGGGCTTCTGGGCGGGATTGTTCATGCGGTGAGCGCCACGCCTTTGTAGTCGTCGCGCAGTTCGCGCTTCAGCACCTTGCCGATGTGACTGCGGGGCAGGCTGTCCACCAGGATCAGGTCGGCCAGGCGCTGGGTCTTGCCGAGCTTGCCGTTGGTCCAGGCCTTGAGCTCGTCCGCCGTCACCGTGGCGCCGGGCTTCAGGGCCACGAAGGCGACCGGGGTCTCGCCCCACTTGTCCGACGCCACCCCCACCACGGCGGCCTCCAGCACCTGCGGGTGCTGGATCATCTCGGCCTCGAGGTCGGAGGGATAGATGTTGAAGCCACCGGAGATGATCATGTCCTTCTTGCGGTCCATGAGCGTCAGGAAGCCGTCGGCGTCGAACACGCCGACGTCGCCCGTGCGGATGTAGCGAAGGCCTTCGGGCGAGTACCACTCGGCCTCGGAGGTCTTGCCCGGCTGGTTATGGTAGCCGACCATCATGGCGCCCGAGCGTCCGACGACCTCGCCGATCTTGCCCTGGGGCACCTCCTTGAGGTCCTCGTCGATCAGGCGGATGTCGTGGCCCGGCAGGGGCCGGCCGACGGTGTGCAGCTTGTCGGGGAACTCGTGGGCCGCCAGGCCGCAGGAGCCGCCGCCCTCGGTCATGCCGTAATATTCGATCAAGCCGCCGGGCCAGCGCTTCAGCACGTCGGCCTTCAGGGCCGCGGCGAAGGGGGCGCTGGTGGAGAACTTCATCACGTAGCTGGAGAGGTCGTAGCTGTCGAAGTCCGGCCGCTCCATCAGCCGGCGGTACTGCACCGGCACCAGCATGGCGTGGGTGGCGCGGTATTGCTGGGAGAGCTTCAGGAACTGCTCGGCGTCGAACTTGGGCATCAGCACCGCCGTGCCGCCGTTGGAGAGGGTGGGCAGGTAGGAGACGAGCGTGGTGTTCGAATAGAGCGGGGTGGAGATCATGGTCACCGCGTCCTCGCGATAGACGCCGCGCCGGATCTGGCCCCAGCGCATCTGGTGCGGCTGGACGATGCCCTTGGGCGTGCCGGTGGTGCCCGACGAATAGATGATGTTGAAGGCCTGTTGCGGGGTGACGGTCACCGGCTTGGGCTTGGAGCCTTCGGGGGCCAGCCATAGCGTCAGCGGGATACCGGCGTCGGAGCCGTCCAGGGCGACCCGCTGGGCGGTGATCTGGTCGGCGACGCCGGCCAGCGCGTCGGACACGCCCTTGTCGAGGAAGAAGACCTTGGCCCCGCAGTCCTTCAGCATCCCCACCAGGCCTTCGGGGGTGGAGGACGGGGCCAGGGGCGCGACGGCGGCGCCGGCCCGCAGGATGCCGAAGAAGGTCGCGCCATATTCCACCGAGCTGGTGGCGCAGACCGCGGCGACGCCCTGGTTCTCGACACCCTCGCGCTGAAGCGCCGTGGCCATGCGGTCCATGAAGGCGTCGAGCTGGCCGTAGGTCATGGTGGATTTGGCGTCCACCAGGGCGTGCTTGTCGGCCCGTTCCTTGGCCTGCTGCCCGATCACCTCGGCCAGCGTCCCGAACTCCTGGCTCAGCATCTGTTCGACGGACATCGACGGCTCCCTACCCAAGGCTCAAATTTTGTCGGGCCGTCATAGCCACAAGGCCCCGGCTCCGCCAATCGAATATGGCGCTTGCCGAGACGATCTTCCGCGAGGGAAAATGGTGGCGACCCCGCAGCATAGGCGGGGCGCCTCGCCCGGAATTCAATCGGGCCGATTTCATTTGGGACGACACATAATTATGGCCGACGAGATGATTTCCCTCGGCGCGAAGCTAAAGGCCTTCGCGCAATCCCAGCCCGACGCTCCGGCGGTGAGCTGCGGCGATGTCACCCTCTCCTATTCCCAGTTCCACAGGCTGACCAACCGCGCCGCCCGCGGCCTGCTGGCCTATGGGGTCAAGCACGGCGACCTGGTGACGCTGGGCCTGCCCAACTCCACCGACTTCGCCGTCGCCTGCTGGGCCATGTGGAAGATCGGCGCGACGCCGCAGCCGGTGGCCTTCCGCCTGCCCCAGGCCGAGCTGGAGGCCATCATGGAGCTGGCCAAGACCCCGGTGGTGATCGCCGAGTTCGAGGCCAAGATCGACCGGCCGCTGCTGAAGGTTTCCGACCTGCTGGCCAAGAGCGATGACGACAGCGACCTGCCCGACGCCACCTCGCCGGTTTCGAAAGCGCCGACGTCGGGGGGCTCCACGGGGCGGCCGAAGCTGATCCTGGCCGGCCAGCCGGGCGTTACGACGAAGGAGACGCCGGCGGTCGGCGGCTGGCAGCTGACGCCTGAGTCCATCGCCGTCCTGCCCGCGCCGCTCTATCACAACGCCGGCTTCGGCATGATGATGAGCGTGCTGAACCTGGGCGCGCACCTGATCGTCCTGCCGCGCTTCGATCCCGAGGGCACGCTGGCGGAGATCGAGAAGCGCCGCGCCACCTGGATCTACATGGTGCCCACCATGATGAACCGCATCTGGCATTTGCCGGAGGAGGTGCGGACCAAGTACGACCTGAGCTCGCTCAAGACCCTCTGGCACCTGGCGGCGCCTTGCCCGCCCTGGCTGAAGGAAGCCTTCATCCTCTGGCTGGGCGGCGAGGTGATCCAGGAGCTCTATGCCGGCACCGAGGCCCAGGCCTCCACCGTCATCTCTGGGACCGAGTGGATGGAACACCGGGGCTCGGTGGGCAAGGTGCGGATGGGCGAGATGGTGGCCTTCGACGACGACGGCAATCAGCTTCCGCCCCGCGAGATCGGCGAGATCTACATGCGCCGGCCCGAGGGCATGGCGCCCAGCTACAAGTACCTCGGCGCGACGGCCAAGGTGCTGCCGGGCGGCTGGGAGAGCCTGGGGGACATCGGCTGGTTTGACGAGGACGGCTATCTCTACCTGGCCGACCGGCGCACCGACATGATCCTGGTGGGGGGCTCCAACGTCTATCCGGCCGAGATCGAGGCGGCGCTGGAGGAGCATGACAGTGTTCAATCCTGTGCGGTGATCGGCATTCCGGACGACGACCTGGGCAACAAGATCCACGCCATCGT
The DNA here is from genome assembly GCF_042714595.1 of Phenylobacterium ferrooxidans. Taxonomy (NCBI): domain Bacteria; kingdom Pseudomonadati; phylum Pseudomonadota; class Alphaproteobacteria; order Caulobacterales; family Caulobacteraceae; genus Phenylobacterium; species Phenylobacterium ferrooxidans. The sequence goes on from NZ_JAOTJD010000022.1 coordinate 45,956, forward strand.
TCAGACGCGGGGGCCCGGCGACGAAGCCGCTCTGCGCGAGCACCTGAAATCGAAGCTCGTCACCTACAAGCAGCCGCGAACCTACGAGTTCGTGGACGAACCCCTGCGCGACGACGCCGGCAAGGTGCGCCGCACCGCCCTGCGCGACGTCCGCATCGCCAAGCTGAAGGACCAGCAGCCGGCCTGACGCCTCGCAAGCGCGCGGACCCGTCGGCCCTCTCGCCGATGGGCCGAGGTTTGCGCTTGGCGCGCCTGAGGGCTAAGCCAACCGCCATTCATGAAAAGACGAATTTGAGGAAGGGGATCGATGAGTATTAAGGGCAAGGCCTACATCATGGGGGCCTATGAGCACCCCACCCGGGATGCTCCCGACAAGTCGACGCCGCAGCTGCACGCCGAGTGCGCCAAGGGCGCCCTGGCCGACGCGGGCCTCACCAAGGACGACATCGACGGCTACTTCTGCGCCGGCGACGCCCCGGGCTTCGGCGGCATGTCCATGGTCGACTATATGGGCCTCAAGAACGTCCGCCACATGGACTCCACCGAGACCGGCGGCTCGTCCTACCTGCTGCACGTCGGCCACGCGGCCCAGGCGATCGCGGCGGGCAAGTGCACCGTGGCGCTCATCACCCTGGCCGGCCGTCCCCGCCAGAACAAGTTCTTCCCCGGCGGCGGCGGCGGCCGTCCCGGCCAGCTGACCGACGGCGCGCCGGAAGCCGGCTTCGAGAACATCTACGGCGGCTCGACCCACAACACCTACGGCATGTGCGCCATGCGCCACATGTACGAGTACGGCACCACCAGCGAGCAGCTGGCCTGGATCAAGGTCGCCGCCAGCCACCACGCTCAGTACAACGAGCATGCCTTCCTGAAGGACGTGGTCACCGTTGAGCAGGTGGTGAACTCCCGCATGATCGCCGACCCGCTGCACCTGCTGGACTGCTGCGTCGTCACCGACGGCGGCGGCGCCCTGATCGTCACCAGCCCGGAAGTCGCCAAGAGCCTGAAGCGGCCCCTGGTGAAGGTGATCGGCGCAGGCGAGGCCCCCAAGGGGCCGCGCGGCGGCAAGGACCTGGATCTCACCCACTCCGGCGCCCTGTGGTCGGGGCCCATCGCCTTCGAGGAGGCGGGCGTCACGCCGCAGGACATGAAGTACGCCTCGATCTACGACAGCTTCACCATCACGGTGTTGATGCAGCTCGAGGACCTGGGCTTCTGCAAGAAGGGCGAGGGCGGCAAGTTCGTCTCCGACGGCAACCTGATCTCCGGCGTCGGCAAGCTGCCCTTCAACACCGACGGCGGCGGGCTGTGCAACAACCACCCCACCAACCGCGGCGGCATCACCAAGGTGATCGAGGCGGTGCGCCAGCTGCGTGGCGAGGCCCACCCCAAGGTCCAGGTTCCCAATTGCGACCTGGCGCTCGCCCACGGCACGGGCGGATCGCTCGGCACCCGCCACGGCGCGGGCACCGTCATCATGGAACGGGAGGCGTAAGATGAGCCAAGCCCAAGACAAGCCGGCCGAGGGCCGCAAGATCCCGGCCCCGGCCGTGACCATCGAGAGCAAGCCCTTCTGGGACGCCGCCGAACAGGGCAAGTTCCTGATCAAGCGCTGCAACGCCTGCAACGAACCGCACTGGTATCCGCGCGCGCTCTGCCCCTTCTGCTTCTCCGACGACACCGTCTGGGAAGAAAGCCCGGGCGAAGGGGTGATCTACACCTACTCCACCATGCACCGCTCGCCGACCGGCCCCTACGCCATCGGCTATGTCACCCTCAATGAGGGCCCGGCGGTGCTGACCAACTTCGTGGACTGCGACCTCTCCAAGCTGGCCATCGGCCAGAAGGTGAAGGTGAAGTTCCAGGCCACCGAGGGCGGTCCGCCCGTCCCGGTGTTCTCGCCGGTCTAGGCGCCGACAGCCTCGCGACCGAGCCGCTGAACCAGCGGCTCGGCTTCGCGGGGATGGCGCAGGCGCGTCACGGTCAGGTGCGCCAGACGCGGATGGGCGAAGGCCTCCTCGTAGCGCGTGCGGCGGCGATGGAATGTCCGCCAGGCCCACAGCACCGGATGGTCGGGATCGCGCCACTGGGCGAAGGTCTCGCGGTTGCCGGCGCCCGGCCACAACTCCTGCTTCGTCCAGGCCCGCTGGAACGAGCGGGTGATGACCCGCCACATGATCACCGGACGCTCGTAGTCCAGCCAGATCACGTGGGTGGCCCGCGCCAGGATCGCCGGCAGGACGGCGCTGTAATTGCCGTCGGTGATCCAGGCCTCGGCGGCGACGGCGGCGCTCACCTCATCCCTGAAGGCCTTCGGATCGTCGGCGCTCAGCGCCTTCCAGCCGGGCCGCCAGTTGATGGCGTCGAGTTCGATGGCCGGCACGTTCAAGGCGGCGCCCAGGCGTTTGGCCAGGGTCGACTTGCCCGATCCCGAACTGCCGACCACCGCGATCCGCATCAGTCGGTCTTCAGCCCCATCTCGGCGGTCACCTCGGCGGTATCCTGTCCCAGGCGCGGGGCGTGGCGGCGGATATTTGACGGCGAGCCCGTGAAGCGCACCGGCGGCTTCATGGCGTTGTAGGGCCCCGAATGCGGGTGGTCGTAGCGCTCGAAGAAGCCGACGGCCTTCAGGTGCGGGTCGTCGGGCAGATCGTCCAGCCGGGCGGTCTTGACGATGGGGATGGACAGCGGCTTCAGCAGGTCCAGCCATTCCTGGGTGGTCTTGGTTTGGGTGACTTCGCCCACCAGGCCGTAGAGCTCGCCGATGTGCTTGGCCCGTGTCGCGTAGTCCGAGAAGCGGGGGTCCTTGCCGAAGGTCTCGGCCATGCCGGCGGCGGCGAAGAACTGGTCCCACTGCTTGTCGGTATAGGGCAGCAGGCCGATGTAGCCGTCCTTGGTCTGGTAGGGTTTGCGGTTGGGATTGGCCACCCGCTGGTAGGCCCACTGGCCGGTTGGCGGCTCGAAGGTGTGGTCGTAGAGGTGCTCCACCAGGTTGAAGCTGGTGACGCATTCCAGCATCGGCACCTCGATGAACTGGCCCTGGCCCGTGCGTTCCTTGTGCAGCAGCCCGGCGGTTATGGCCTGACACATGAACAGGCCCGAGACCTTGTCGGCCACCAGGGTCGGCAGGATGCGCGGCGTGGGGTTGCCGTCGGTGCGGGGCAGCAGGTCGGCCAGGCCCGAGGCCGACTGGATCAGGTCGTCATAGGCGGGCTCCCCGGCATAAGGGCCATCCGAGCCATAGCCGGCGGCGTGAACATAGACGACGTCAGGCCGCAGGGCCTTCACGTCCTCATAGGCCAGGCCCAGGCGCTTCAAACCCTCGTAGCGCACCGAGACCGCGAAGACGTCGCAGCTCTTGATCAAGGCCTCCAGCAGGGGACGCGAAGCCGGGTCGCGCATGTCCATCAGCACCGAGCGCTTGTTGCGGTTGATGGTCAGGAAGATGGGGCCGAGGTCGCGCGGGGTTCCCTCGGGCACGTGGCCAGCCCAGCGCATGATGTCGCCGCCGTCGCCCCGGCCCGAGCCGGGGTCCTCCAGCTTGATGACCTCCGCGCCCTGGTCGCCGAGCATCTGGGTGGCGTAGGCGCCGAACACCACGCTGGTCAGGTCCAGGATGCGGATGCCCGCCAGGGGGCCGGTGGCCTTATCCGCAAGTTGCTTGGTGTCGGTCACGTCGATGCTCCCCGTCGGTTCTTTGGCCCTGGAAGATCATTGAAGCCGGGGCGGATGCAAGGGGTCACGCCGGGGCGCTGGGCCAAGGAATTTTCACCGGGTGCTTGCCGTCCGGCGCGGCAACCCACCTAATTCGCCCAAGGTCGGATCAACAGGCATTGAGGGCGGACCATGGACTTCGAACTTTCCGAAGAGCACCGGATGCTCAAGGACCTGGCGCAGAAGTTCGTCCGCGACGAGCTGATGCCGCTGGAGAGCGCGGTTCTGGCACGGGAGGCCTCGGGTCATGGCGTCGGCCTCACCAAGGAGGAGCGCGAGAAGATCGACGTGGTCTCCAAGCGCCTGGGCCTTTGGGGCCTGGACGCGCCGGAGGACGTGGGCGGTTCGGACCTGCCGCAGGTGGCCCTGGTGGCGGTGAACGAGGCCCTGGGCTCGACGGTGACGCCCTACACCCTGCCGCCGGACTCGCCGAACCTGCGGATGCTGATGGCCACGGTGACTGAACGCCAGCGCGAGGCCTATCTCGCCCCCTATGTGCGCGGCGAGACCATCAGCGCCATCGGCATCTCCGAGCCGGGCGCCGGCGCCGACCCCGCCGGCATGATCACCAAGGCCGTGCGCGACGGCGAAGACTGGATCATTGACGGAAGAAAAATCTGGACGAGCCGGGCGGCGGAGGCCGACTTCACCATCGTCATGGCGGTGACCGACCGGGAGAAGGGCGCGCGGGGCGGGATGAGCGCCTTCCTGGTGGACGGCGACAATCCGGGCTTCAAGGTGCTGCGCAAGATCCCGATGATCGGCGGGGCGACCACCTATGAGGTGGCGCTGGAGGACTGCCGGGTGCCGGGGTGGAAGCTCCTGGGGACTGAGGGCCAGGGGTTCGCGCCCATGCAGGTGCGACTGGGGACGCGGCGGATGGAGATGGCCGCCTGGTGCATCGGCCTGGCGCAGCGAGCCCTGGACATGATGTGCGAGTACGCGCCGCAGCGGGTGACCTTCGGCCAGGCCCTGTCGGACCGCCAGGCCGTGCAGTGGTGGGCGGCCGACGCGGCCATCAAGATCCACGCCGCCCGGCTGATGACCTATGACTGCGCCGCCAAGCTCGACCAGGGCCGCGACGTGCGCAACGAGATCTCCATGGTCAAGGTGTTCGCCACCGAGATGGCCTGGGAGGTCATCGACAACGCCATGCAGTGCTTCGGCGCCATGGGCATGACCAAGGAAATGCCCTTGCAGCTGATGGCCTCGCTGGTACGCAACATGCGGATCTATGACGGCCCCTCCGAAGTCCACCGCATGGTGGTCGCCCGCAACCTGATGGGAACCCGACGATGAGCAGCTATGACCACCTGAAGGTCACCCATGATGGCCACGTGGCGACCGTGGAAATCGACCGGCCGCCCTTCAACCACGTCTCCGTTGAGCTGATGGCCGATCTGGCCGACGCCCTGGAGACCCTCGACGGCGACGGCAAGACCCGGGCGGTGGTGCTGTGCTCGGCCGGCAAGGCCTTCTGCGCCGGCGCCGACCTGGTGGCCAGCGACGGCATCGCCAGCGGCGGCATGGGCGGCATCGGCAGCCTCTACGACCAGGCCGTGCGACTCTATTCCATCGAGACGCCGATCGTGGTGGCCGTACAGGGCGCGGCGGTGGGGGCGGGTCTCGGCCTGGCCCTGGTGGGCGACTTCAGGGTGGCGGCGCCCGAGGCGCGGTTCACCGCCAACTTCGTCAAGCTGGGCTTCCATCCAGGCTTTGGCCTGACCCACACCCTGCCCCGCCTGATCGGCCAGCACCGCGCCAACCTGATGTTCCTGACCGGACGCCGGGTGAAGCCCGAGGATGCGCTCGCCTGGGGCCTGGTGGACGAGATCGCGCCCCTCTCCGACCTGCGCGCCGCGGCCGGCCGCCTGGCCCAGGAGATCGCCGAGAACGCGCCCCTGGCCGTGGTGGCCACCCGCAAGACGCTGCGCTCTGATCTCGCCGCCGCCGTCCGCGCCCAGACCTTCCATGAACATGAGCAGCAGACCCTACTGCGGGCCACCGACGACTATGCCGAGGGCGTGAAGGCGGTGTCCGAACGCCGGGCCGGCAATTTCACCGGCCGCTAGAGGAATGGTCCACCCGCTGGATCGACCGGTGTGGAGCACGTTGAGCACCCGCCAGCGGGCCCTGGCCTTGGGCGATGAGAGGGCCCTGCGCTTCGAGCCGCGCTACAACGTGTTCGGCGCGGCGGCGGATGGGTCTCCGGAGAACCTGGCGGCGCTCGCCGAGCTGATCGCGGCGGATGGGACCCTGTGGGTGGTGGAGGCCGAGCCGTTCACTCCGCCGCCCGGCGTCGTGGTGCGGAAGGCCGCCGTCTGCGCCCAGATGGTCGCCGAGCGCCCCAGGCCGGGCGATCCGGACTTCGCCTTCGAGGACCTGACCGAGGCTGACGCCCCGCAGATGCTGGCCCTGGCGACCCTTACCGAGCCGGGGCCGTTCCTCGAGGCCACCCACCGGCTGGGCGCCTTCGTGGGGATCAAGCAGGACGGGCGGCTGGTGGCCATGGCGGGCGAGCGGATGCGCCCCGACGGCTTCACCGAGGTGAGCGGCGTCTGCACCCATCCCGACCATCGCGGGCGCGGCTACGCCGGGCGGCTGATGCGGGTGGTGGCGGGGCGGATCACAGCCCGAGGCGAGACGCCGTTCCTGCACTCCTACGCCAGCAATCTGGGCGCGATCAGCCTCTATGAGTCGCTGGGCTTCGTGATCCGCCGCGAAGTGACGGCGACGGTGCTGGCGAAAGCCTAGGCCGCCTTGCCGAGCTGCGAGGCCGCGCGGGCCAAGTCCGTGATCCGGCCCCAGTCTCCCGCGCGTATGGCGTCCATCGGCGCGACCCAGGAACCGCCGACGCAGATGACATTGGGTTGGGCCAGGTAGTCGTTGGCGTTCTCCAGGCTGACGCCCCCGGTGGGGCAGAACATGGCCTGGGGGAAGGGGCTGGCGAAGGCCTTGAGCGCGCCCACGCCGCCGACGATGTTGGCGGGGAAGAGCTTGAAGTGGGTGTAGCCGGCCCGAAGGCCCCACATCAGTTCGGTGGCGGTGGCGATCCCGGGAAGCAGGGGCACGGGGCCGTCGAAGCCCTCGCCCTCGATCAGGCCGGGGCTGACGCCGAACTTCGCGCCCGCATCGGCCACGGACTGCCGGGCCGAGGCGGTGGTGATGGTGCCGGCGCCCACCACCGCGCCCTCGACCTCACCGGCGATGCGGCGGATGGCTTCAAGGGCGGCCGGTGTGCGCAGGGTGACCTCCAGGGCGTAGAGCCCGCCCGCCACCAGGGCCTTGGCCAGGGGGACGGCGTGGGCCTCTTCCTCGATGATCAGGACCGGGACGACCGGGGCGAGCTTGAGGATGTCCTGCAGGGTCAAAGCCGGTTTCCTTCCAACTGTTTCAGCGCCCGGGCCGAGCCCACCAGCGCTGCGTAGGGATGGACGATCAGGGAGGTGGGGATGTCGCGGGTATAGTCGGAAAGCCGGCCCTTGTCTTCGAACCGGCGGCGGAACTCACCGCTGTTGAGGCGGTCCACCATGCGCGGCGCGATGCCGCCCGAGACATAGACCCCGGCGCGGGCGCCGAAGGTCAGGGCCAGGTCGCCGGCCACCGAACCGAGGATGCCGCAGAAGCGGTCCAGGGTCTCGGCGCAGAGCGGATCGCCCGCCTGGCCAGCGGCGAACACCGCCTTCTCATCCGCCAGGCCGGTCTCGACGCCACGGATATCTCCCAGGGCCTTGTAGAGCTGGAACATGCCGCGGCCAGACAGGACCCGCTCGATGGAGACCCGCCCGTGGATCTTGCGCAGGCGCTCCAGCACCTGGGCCTCCAGCTCGTCATGGGGGGCGAAGGCGGCGTGGCCGCCTTCGGTGGCGATGGGCACGTCGCCCCGCTCCGAACGGGCGAGCCCCGCAACCCCGAAGCCGGTCCCGGCGCCCAGGACCACGAGCGGCGCGCCCTCGGCGCCCTTCATCACCGGCCCCAGAGGCTTGAGATCGTCGGCGCTCAGGGCCGGGGCGGCCATGGCCTGGGCGGCGAAGTCGTTGATCAGCCGGGCCGCCTCGAAGGCGAAGGTCCCCACCAGCTCGCCCTCGGAAATCCGCCAGGCGAGGTTGGTGAACTCGATCTCGCCGTCCACCACCGGCCCCGCCACCGCCAGGACGGCGCGCGGCGGACAACGACGACCAACCGTGGTGTCCAGGTACTGGCCGATCACCTCGCCCAGGGAGCCGAAGTCGGCGGCGGGATAGGTCTTCGGATGGCGAATGTGACCGGCGTCGTCCACCAGGGCGAGACGTGCGTTCGTGCCGCCGACGTCGCCGACGAGGCCTGTGTAGCTTGTTTTCATGCGACGTCCCCGAACAGGGTGCAGGCGCCGGCCTCGGCGGGTCCGGCGGCGCGGCGCATGGCGCCGAAGAGCTCACGGCCGTAGCCGAAGCCGGCGGCGGGCTTGGGGGCCCGTGGTCGCGCGGTAAGCTCGGCCGGATCAACGAGGATCTCCAGCACGCCCGCATGGGCGTCGAGGCGCACCCTGTCGCCGGTGCGCACATAGGCCAGGGGGCCGCCAAGGCCCGCCTCCGGCGAGACGTGGATCGCGGCGGGCACCTTGCCCGAGGCGCCGGACATACGGCCGTCGGTGACCAGGGCCACCTTGAACCCCTTGTCCAGGAGCACGCCGAGCACCGGGGTCAGGCTGTGCAGCTCGGGCATGCCGTTGGCCTGGGGACCCTGGAAGCGGACCACGGCGACGAAGTCGCGGTTCAGTTCGCCGTTCTTGTGGGCCTCCAGCAGGTCGTCCTGATCGTCGAAGACGATCGCCGGGGCCTCGATGATCAAGTGCTCGTCCTTCACCGCCGAGGTCTTGATGACCGCGCGGCCAAGCCCGCCGGCCAGCAGGCGCATCCCGCCCTCGGGCTGGAACGGATCACTGGCGGGCCGCAGGATGTCGAGATTGAGGGACGTGGTGGGACCTTCGCGCCAGACCAGCTTGCCGTCCTGCAGGAAGGGCTCCTGCTGGTAGCGGCGCAGGCCCTCCCCAGCGACGGTGACCACGTCCTCGTGGGCCAATCCCGCGTCCAGCAGCTCGCGAACCACATAGGCCATGCCGCCGGCGGCGTGGAAGGCGTTCACGTCCTCGCTGCCGTTCGGATAGACCCGCGCCATCAGCGGGGTGACCCGCGACAGTTCGTCGAAGTCGGTCCAGTCGACGATGACCCCGGCGGCCCTCGCCATGGCGACGATGTGCAGGGTGTGGTTCGTCGAACCGCCGGTGGCCAGCAGGCCGACGATGGCGTTGACGATGGACTTCTCATCCACCACCGCCGACATCGGCGCATAGGCGTTGGTCCCGTCGGCGATCTCGATGGCGCGCAGGGGAGCGTGGGCGGTGAGCGCATCGCGCAGGGGCGTGTTGGGGGTGACAAAGGCCGCGCCAGGCAGGTGCAGGCCCATCATCTCCATCATCATCTGGTTGGAGTTGGCGGTGCCGTAGAAGGTGCAGGTGCCGGGGCCGTGATAGGACCTCATCTCCATGTCCAGCAACTCGTCGCGGGTGGCCTTGCCCTCGGCATAGAGGCCACGGACCCGGGCCTTGTCGGCGTTCGAGGCCCCGGTGGTCATGGGCCCGCCGGGGACGAAAATCACCGGCAGGTGGCCGAAAGCCAGGGCGCCGATGGTCAGGCCGGGCACGATCTTGTCGCAGATGCCCAGCATCAGGGCCGCGTCGAAGGCGTCGTGGGTGAGAGCCACGGCGGTGGACATGGCGATCACGTCGCGGCTGAACAGCGACAGCTCCATGCCCGGACGGCCCTGGGTGACCCCATCGCACATGGCCGGAACGCCGCCGGCGAACTGGGCCGTGGCCCCCACGGTTTCCGCCGCGGCCTTGATGATCTCAGGGAAGCGCTCCAGCGGCTGATGGGCCGAGAGCATGTCGTTGTAGGCCGAGACGATGGCCACGTTCGGCGCGCTGGGATTGCGCATCCGCTGCTTGTCGCCCTCCGGGGAGGCGGCGAAGGCATGGGCCCAGTTGGCGCAGGACAGCTTGGCGCGGCCGGGACCGGCGTGGCGCGCAGCCTCCATTCTCGCCAGGTAGTCGGCGCGGGCCTCGCGGCTGCGCTCGACGATGCGCGCGGTGACGGCGGCGGTGACCGGATGCATGGGGAGTGCTCCTAGACCTACGGCGTCCAGAGGACGCGCACAGGCGCTTTAGACTGTTTGAGGAAGGCGTGCACGGGCAGTCCCGAGCCGTGCTCGACGATGTCGCGCTTCGCCGCGCCGCGGATCAGCACCAGGGCCGAGCGGGCCGCCAGCAAGGCCGGCAAGGTGAGGCTGATGCGGGCCACCGGCGGCGAGCCGACGCCGGCCGGAACGCCGATGACGAAGCGGCCGCCGGCAGGGTCCAGACCGGCTTCCATCACCGGACTGCCGGGAATCAGAGAGGCGACGTGGCCATCCTCGCCCATCCCCAGGAACAGCATGTCGAAGGGGGCGAGCGCGCGGAGCTGGGGTTCGGCGATGTCGGCCGCCGCCTCGGGGCTGGGAGTGTTGGCGTAGAGGGACAGGAAGGTGGCGGCCGCAGCCCGGCCCTGCAGCAGGCGCTCACGGACCAGGCGCTCATTGGAGTCCGGCGACGTCATCGGCAGGAACCGGTCATCGGAAAGGCTGACCGTGACCCGGCCCCAATCGAGGTCGATCTCCCGCAGAGCGTCATAGACCGGCGCGGGCGACCGGCCTCCGGTGCCGATCAGGGTGGCGTGGCCGCGAAGGGCCAGGCCCGCCCTCAGGACGTCGGCCGCCGCGGCGGCCGCGGCGGCGGCCAGGACGGCCTCGTCTGCGAAGGTTTCGATCATCTCCCGCCCATAACGCGGCGCGGCCCGGACGGATCAGAAAATCTGCGTCCCGCTGCGGAACTTTCTCGCGATCTCGGGAGCTATGCCATGGCGCACGCGTTCGCGCCGCCAAGCGATGACACTCGCCACAGTCCAAGGATTGCCGCCATGAGGATCGCCCAGGTTCCGCCTCTGTATGAAGCTGTGCCTCCGCGGTTTTACGGCGGCACAGAGCGCGTGGTCTCCCACCTCACCGACGCGCTTGTGGACCTGGGCCACGACGTGACCCTGTTCGCCAGCGCCGATGCGCGGACCAAGGCCAAGCTCGTCACCGTCCGCGATCAGGCGATCCGCCTGGACCCGGCCCATCTCAAGAGCGACCTGGCCGCCCATATGTCGATGCTGTCGGAGGTGCGCCGCCGGGCCGACGACTTCGATGTGATCCACTTCCATACCGACATGATCCACTTCCCCTTCTTCGAGGCCATGGCCGGCAAGACCGTCACCACCCTGCACGGGCGGCTGGACCTGAAGGACCTGCAGGGGGTCTATGACAGGTGGCCGCAATACCCCCTGGTCTCCATCAGCGATGACCAGCGCCGCCCCCTGGCCTCGGCCAACTGGGCGGGCACCGTCCACCACGGCATGACCGCCGACATCTACGAGTTCCACGAACGGTCTGATGGCTACCTCGCCTTCCTGGGCCGGATCTCGCCGGAGAAGCGCCCCGACCGCGCCATCGCCATCGCCAAGCGGCTGGGCAAGACCCTCAAGATCGCCGCCAAGGTGGACGCCGCCGACTTGCGCTACTTCCATGACAAGATTGAACCCTTGATCCTGGGCGATCCGCTGATCGAGTTCGTGGGCGAGATCGGCGACGCCCACAAGTCGGAGTTCCTGGGCGGCGCCGACGCCCTGCTGTTTCCCATCGACTGGCCCGAACCCTTTGGCTTGGTGATGATCGAGGCGATGGCCTGCGGCACGCCGGTTGTGGCGTTTGCCTGCGGCTCCGTGCCCGAGGTGATCGAGCACGGTGTCACGGGCTTCATCGTGCGCACCGACGGGGAAGCCGTGGATGCGGCCCGCCAGGCCGCCAATCTGGACCGCCGGGAGGTGCGCCGCCAGTTCGAGCTGAAGTACTCCGCGACAGCGATGGCGCGGCGCTATCTCAACCTCTACGCCCGGCTGGGCGCGCCGCTCAGCCAGGCCTTCGCCGTCGCCGCAACCGCCTGAGGCAAGAACAGATGGACGATCTCGCACCGGCGCCAGGAGCCCCGGTCGAACATGGCGAGTCGGTCGAGCCCCGCACCCCGCATCGGCTGCATGCCCTGAAGGACAAGGACACCTTCGTGGTGGCCGATTCCTATGGCGACATCCTGGGGGCCGGGGACGGCCTGTTCCACAACGACACGCGCATCCTGTCGCGGTTCCGCGTCCTTCTGGGCGACAAGCCGCCGTCGCTGCTGTCGGCGGCCATCGCGCAGGACAATGTGTTCTTCACGTTCAATGGCGCCAACCAGGCCCTGCCCTATCCGGGCGGGCCTATGGGACCGCCGGGCGTGCTGCACCTGGAGCGCAAGCGCTTCCTGTGGGAGGAGCGGCTTTACGAACGGATCACCTGCACCAACTACAGCCGCGACGTGGTGCTGTTGCCGCTGTCCATCGAGTTCGGCGCCGACTTCCAGGACATGTTTGAGGTGCGCGGCATGACGCGGGCCCGGCGCGGCCACATGCTGCCTCCGGTGCTCGACGGGCGCCGGGTGCGCTTCACCTATGTCGGCCTGGACCAGATTGAGCGCGCCAGCGTCGTCGCCTTCTCCGATCCGCCCGGCCGGCTGACACCGGGCCGGGCGGACTTCATGTACTCCCTGGCGCCCGAAGGGCGGCTGGAGCTCTACCTCGAGATCGGCTCGACCGAGGCGCCGACACCCAGCCGCGAGCGATTCCGCGACGGCGCGGCGCGCGCTCGCTGGGACATGCGCGCCCGGCGCCGGCACGGAGCGCGGATGCGCAGTTCGGGCCGCCTGTTCAATGAGTGGCTGGAAAAGTCGAGGGCCGACCTGGCCCTGCTCACGACGCGCATGGAGACCGGGCCCTACCCCTATGCGGGCATTCCGTGGTTCTCCACCGCCTTTGGTCGCGACGCCATCATCACCGCGTGGCAAATCCTGTGGTTTGAGCCCTCCCTCGCCAAGGGCGTCCTCACCTACCTCGCAGCTCACCAGGCCGAGGAGATTTCCGCCTTCCGCGACTCCGCGCCCGGCAAGATCATGCATGAGACCCGAAAGGGTGAAATGCCGGCCTTGGGCGAGGTGCCCTTCGGCCGTTATTACGGAGGGGTCGACACCACGCCGCTGTTCGTCGCCCTGGCCGGAGCCTATGCCGAGCGAACCGGCGACATGGCCTTGATCGACGACCTGTGGCCGGCTCTGAAGGCTGCCACAGCCTGGATGGAGCACTTCGGCGACACCAATGGCGACGGGCTGATCGACTATGCCCGAGGCCAGGAGAGCGGCCTGGCCAACCAGGGCTGGAAGGACAGCCAGGACAGCGTCTTCCACGCTGACGGCCGGTTCCCGAACGGGCCGATCGCCCTGGTGGAGGTGCAGGGCTACGCCTTCGCCGCCTACAAGGCCATGGCGCGGCTCGCCGGCCAGCGGGAGGATCTCGTCAGCCAGACGCGTTGGAGCGAACGGGCCGAGCACATCCGGGAGACGGTGGAGGACCGCTTCTGGATGGAGGACCAGCAGTTCTATGGCATCGCCATCGACGGCGACGGCGTCCTGTGCCGCACGCGAACCTCCAATCCCGGCCACCTGCTGTTCTGCGGCCTGCCGTCACCGGAGCGCGCCGCCAAGGTGACGGAACAGCTGCTGTCAGCGCGGTTCGATTCAGGCTGGGGGGTGCGCACCCTGGCCACCGGCGAGGCCCGCTATAATCCGATGAGCTATCACAACGGCTCGGTCTGGCCGCATGACACTGCGGTCTGCGCCATGGGCCTGTCGCGCTATGGGGAGCGTGACGGGGTGGTCAACCTGACCTCGGGCCTGTTCGAGACCGCCGCCAGCTTCGAGATGCGGTTGCCGGAGCTGTTCTGCGGCTTTGGCCGCAACGCTGGCGAGCCGCCGGTGAACTATCCGGTGGCCTGCCTGCCCCAGGCCTGGGCGGCAGGGTCGGTGTTCATGATGCTGCAGGCCTGCCTGGGGATAGGCGTGAACGGCGCTGGCGGCGGTGTGGAGATCATCGACCCGCGCCTGCCCATCGGCATCGACGTCCTGGCGGTGGACGGCCTGCGGGTGGGCGGCGAGAAGGTGGACCTGCTGTTCGAACGGATTGGCGGCAAGATCGTGGTGCAGGCCCGGGGCCACAGCCTGGTGCCGGTCAGGATTTGCTGAAACAGGAGTAGTTCAAGCTTGAACTAAATCTCAGCGCTTGATCGGCGTATGGGCCAGCCGCAGGATATTGGCCGCGCCGGGCGAGCCCATGGGCAGGCCCGCCAGGATCAGGACCCGATGGCCGGGGGGCGCAAGGCCCATCTCGGTGGCGACAGCGACCGCCACCCGGGCCAGATCCTCGGGATCGGAAATCTCATCGACAACCCGAGATTCCACGCCCCAGGCCAGGGCCAGCCGGCGCGCGGTGGTCAGACGGGTGGTGAGCGCCAGGGTCGGCTGAAGCGGGCGTTCCCGCGACAGGCGCAGAGCCGTCTGGCCGGTGGTGGTGAAGGCCACCAGACAGGCGGTGGAAGCGGCCTCGGCGGCGCGACGGGCGGCGGCCACCAGGGCGTCGGCGTCGGCGTCCTCCACCGGATATTCGGCGCGCATCAGCTCGGGCCAGCGCGGGTCGCGCTCCACCCGGGTGATGATGCGGTCCATGATGGTCACCGCCTCCACCGGATACTGGCCGGCCGCGGTCTCGGCCGAGAGCATGACGGCGTCGGCGCCCTCATAGACCGCGCCCGCCACGTCGGAGGCCTCGGCGCGGGTGGGGGTGGGGGCGGAGATCATGCTCTCCAGCATCTGGGTGGCGACGATCACCGGTATCCCCCGTGTCCGCGCCGCGCGGATCAGGGATTTCTGCACCACCGGCACGTCTTCCGGGTTCAGTTCGACGCCCAGGTCCCCGCGCGCCACCATGACCGCCTCGCAGAGGTCGAGGATCTCGTCGAGGGCCTCCAGGGCTGCGGGCTTCTCGATCTTGGCCAGGACGCCGGCGCGGCCCTGCACGATCTGGCGCAGCTCGGCCATGTCGGAGGCGCGCTGCACGAAGGATAGCGCCACCCAGTCGACCCCCTGGGAGAGTGCGAAGTTGAGGTCCTCCAGGTCCTTGGGGGTCAGGGCCGGGATGGGGATGGCCAGGCCCGGCAGGTTCAGGCCCTTGTGGTCGGAGAGCGCCTCGCCCGCCACCACGACAGTGTCGGCGAAGTCGGGGCCGCACTTGCCGACCTTCAGCCGCACCTTGCCGTCGTCCAGCAGGATGTCGGCGCCGGGCTTCAGGGCCGCGAAGATCTCGGCATGGGGGACGCAGACGCGGGAGGCGTCGCCCGCGGCGGTGTCGCGGTCCAGGCGAAAGTCCTGCCCCACCTTCAGCCGCACCCGACCGTCGGCGAATTCACCCAGCCGCAGCTTGGGGCCCTGCAGGTCGGCCAGCACGGCCAGGGGACGGCCCACCAGGGCCTCCACGGCGCGGACATTGGCGATCGTGCGGGCGTGGTCCTTGTGGCCGCCGTGGCTGAAATTCACACGGAACACGTCGGCGCCGGCTTCCGCGAGCGCCCGGATCTGAACGGCGTCGCGGCTGGCGGGGCCAAGGGTCGCAACAATGCGGGCGCGTCGGGCGCGGATCATCTGGTCAGCCTGCCAAATCGCGTTGCGTCGAACAGTTCGATGCTTATCAAAAGACCACCATGCGGTCAGGGCGCAACTGAAGCGGGTCCGTCGCGAATCGAACACAAAGGTCGAGGATTCGGAGCATATGACCCAGACTCTCGACCTGTTTCCCATCGGCAACTGCGCGGCCAGCGCCCTTATCGACCGTTCCGGGCGATTCGTCTGGGCCTGCACACCGCGCGTGGACGGTGATCCGGCCTTCTGCGCCTTGCTGTCGGGGGAGAAGTCAGAGGAACAGGGCTTCTGGTCGATCGAAGTCGATGACATGGCCAGCGTCCGCCAGCACTATGTCCGCAACACCCCGATCCTGATCACCGAGATCACCGACAAGTCCGGCGCCGTGGTGGAGATCATCGATTTCGCCCCGCGCTACCGGCAGTTCGGGCGGGTCTACCGGCCCATGGCCTTCGTGCGGAAGATCCGTCCGGTGAGCGGCACGCCCCGCATCCGGGTGCGCATGCGGCCGATGGTGAACTGGGGCGAGGCGCCTGCGACGATCACCACCGGCTCCAACCACCTGCGCTATGTGGGCGGCGAGATGACCCTGCGGCTGACCACTGAGGCGTCGGTTTCGCACATCCGCGACGAGCGGCTGTTCCGGCTGGAGGAGCCGTTCTGCATGTTCCTCGGCCCCGACGAGGGGTTCGACGCCGACGTGGCCGCCACCACCGAGCGGATGCTGACCGAGACCACCCACTACTGGCGCTCCTGGGTGAGGACCCTGTCGGTGCCCCTGGAATGGCAGGAGGCGGTGATCCGCGCCGCCATCACCCTGAAGCTTTGCGCCCATGAGGAGACCGGCGCGATCGTCGCGGCCCTGACCACCTCGATCCCCGAGCACGAGGGCAGTCAGCGCAACTGGGACTATCGCTACTGCTGGCTGCGGGACGCCTATTATGTGGTCCAGGCCCTGAACAGGCTGGGCGCGGCGGACCTGCTGGAAAACTACCTAGTCTATCTGCGCAACGTCATCGACACCGCCCAGGGCGGCCATGTGCAGCCGTTGTATGGCGTCGGGCTGGAGCCGTCCCTGGTGGAGCGGTTCGCCGACCACCTGCCGGGCTATCGCGGCATGGGGCCGGTGCGGGTGGGCAACCAGGCGCACGAGCATCTGCAGCACGATGTGTACGGCCAGATCGTGCTCTCCACCGTCCAGGCCTTCTTCGACCAGCGCCTGCTCCGGCCGGCCACGGTGGAGGACTTCCGCGACCTGGAGCCGGTGGGGGATCGGGCCTTCGAACTGCACGACCAGCCCGACGCCTCGCTGTGGGAGTTCCGCGGCCGGGAGAACGTCCACACCTATTCGGCGGTGATGTGCTGGGCTGCCTGCGACCGGCTGGGCAATGCGGCCCGGCAGCTGGGCCTAATGGAGCGCGCCGACTTCTGGAACGGCCGCGCGGCCAAGGTGCGCGAGACCATCGAGACCAGAGCCTACAACGAGACGCTCGGCCGCTTCGCCGCCACCTTCGGCGGCGACGAACTGGACGCCTCCCTGCTGCAGCTTGTGGACGTGCGCTTCGTGGCGCCCGAGGACCCGCGCATGGCGGCCACCATCAAGGCGGTGGAGGACGGCCTGCGGCGGGGCCCCTACATGCTGCGCTACGCCGTTCCCGACGACTTCGGCGAGCCCAAGACCGCCTTCAACATCTGCACCTTCTGGCTGATCGAGGTGCTGCACATGTCGGGCCGCACCGAGGAGGCGCGCGAGCTGTTCGAGGAGATGCTGGGCCGCCGCACGGCGGCGGGCCTGCTGTCGGAGGACATCACCCTGGATGGGGCGGAGCTGTGGGGCAACTACCCGCAGACCTACTCCCTGGTGGGGCTGATCAACTGCGCCAACATGCTCAGCCGCCCCTGGACCAGCGTGCGGTGACCGGCTGGCTGAGTGAATCCTTTTCCGGCCGGGGGCGTTAGACCCTCGCAGGAGCGCCCCATGAACGACCGCCACTTCTCCGCCCGCGCCGTCACCGAAGGCCAGCAGCGCGCCTATGACGTAATGGGCCCCGACTTCGAGACCGCCGCCTTCGAGTTTGTCGACCGCTGGCACCCCCAGCCCGACGAGGACGGCGACGTCGAGGTGGTGGTCACCGACACCGAGACCGGCGAGCGCCACTGCTTCCGCATCGACCTGGGGTCGGGCGAGGCCGAGGCCTGCGGCTAGCCTGCATTGGAAGCAGTTGGTGCGCTTCCCGTACGCCTCTAACATCCGCGCCTGACAGCGCGGGGACTGGACGATGTGGCTTGGCGGCCTTCTTGCGACGAGCCTTCTGGCGGCTCCAATGGATGTCGGCTGCATGGCGGTCGTCGATCCACCGCCTCCGACGGACGAGGGGCCGGCTTCATATACCCTGACGGGGCCACTCAAGGAGGCTCCGCCGCCGCTGAAGCACGTGCCCGTCCCCCAAGGGGCGCTTGAAACCGTTCGGATCAAACTTGAACGCTCGCCGTGTAACGGATCCTGCCCCAGCTACGCCGTCGAGCTGCGCGGTGACGGGACGGTGCGCTACGAGGGCTGGTCCCAGACGCTCGTTGGAGGCGATCATACCTTCCGCATCCCACCCGAGCGCGTCGCCTGCCTGGTGGAGGCGTTCCGCTCGGCCGACTTCTGGTCACTTAACAACGACTATGTCGCGCAGACTACCCACGGCTCCTCGCACAAGCTGACCTTGCACATCGGCGGCCAGAGCAAGACGGTGACGGACTACATGGGTCTGATGGTTGGCATGCCCGAGGCCGTTACCGCTCTTGAGGACGCCGTCGATCGCGTCGCCGGCAACCGTTTCGCTCGGGGCGACAGCGAGACACTGGTCAGCCTGCGTGAAGAGCATTTTGACTTCCGGTCGCCCGAAGCCGCATCGATCTTGGCGAGGGCCGCGAAGTCCGCGCCCGAACCCTTCGTGCTGGGGATGCTGGCCGAAGGGACGCCGCCCACCGGCAGGATCAGTGTGAAATGGGACCCCCGGTGGCCCTTGCCCACGGGCCTCCAGCTGGCCAGCCGGGCCGGACGTGCATCGGTGGCGCGCGCTTTGATCGACGCCGGCGCAATGTCGGCGCAAGCCGACGAAAAGGACATCGCCCTGCGCAACGCCGTCGAAGCCGGCAGTCCCGCGACCGTGGCTGAAATCCTCAAGTCGGGTGCTAACCCGAACGTTCCGGACAAGAACGGCGCGCCCCTGATCGTCCTTGCCCGCGAGGCGCGGCTCTATGGCGGACCTCCGCAGATCGACGTGCCGGGCGTTCTGCGGCTACTGATCGCGGCTGGAGCCGATCCAAGCAAACGCGACCGCAATGGCTCAACCGCGCTTCATCTGGCGACCGGCGCGGAGGTCGTGGAGCTGTTACTCGCGGCCGGTCTCGATATCGAAGCGCGCGATGGGCAAGGCCGAACGCCATTGCTGACCGCCAATGACGACGAGGCCTCACTCGCTTTGATCAAGGCCGGCGCGGACATCACCGTGACCAACGATGGCGGCACGGTGCTTGAGGGCGCGATCCACGAGAACTTCCGCAAGACGATCGACGAACTCGGCCGGCGCGGAGTGAAACACTAGTCGTACCAAGCCCGCTCGGACCGCTCGATGAGGGCGAAGGCGCCGGCGGGGCCCCAGCTGCCGGCGGCGTAGGGCTTGGGAACCATGCCGCTGTCGGCCCAGGCGGCCTCGATGCCATCGATCCAGGTCCAGGCCTGCTCCACCTCGTCGCGGCGCACGAACAGCGTGCCGTTGCCGTGCATGACGTCCAGCAGCAGCCGCTCATAGGCGATGCGCCGGCGCGCATTGGGCCCGGAATAGGCGCGGAGCAGGGACAGGGACAGCGGCAGGGACTGCAGCCGCATCCCGCCCTGGGTCAGGCCCGGGGCCTGGTTCATCAGGGTCAGCTCGATATCCTCGTCCGGCTGCAGATCGATCACCAGGCGGTTGGCCACCAGGTCGGCCTTGGCGTGATCGCCGAAGATCGAATGGGGCACAGGCTTGAACTGGATGGCGATCTGGGTGCGGCGCTCGGGCAGGCGCTTGCCGGTGCGCAGGAAGAAGGGCACACCCGCCCAGCGCCAGTTGTCGATATCGGCCCGCAGGGCGACGAAGGTCTCAGTGTTGCTGGCCTGGCCACGTTCGGCCTCGTAGCCGGCGGCGGACCCGCCGCCCACCACGCCCGGCGTATACTGGCCCCGCACGCTGATCGACTGCACATCGGCCCGGGTGAACGGCCGCAGGGACCTCAGCACCTTGACCTTCTCGTTGCGAAGGGACTCCGGCGCCATGTCGGAAGGCGGCTCCATGGCCACCAGGCACAGAAGCTGGAGCATGTGGTTCTGCACCATGTCTCGCAGGGCGCCGTACTCGTCATAATAGGGCCAGCGGTCGCCGACCCCTTCAGTCTCCGCCACGGTGATCTGCACGTGGTCGATGGTGAGGTTATTCCACAGCGGCTCGAAGAGGGTGTTGGCGAAGCGCAGGGCGATCAGGTTCTGCACCGTCTCCTTGCCCAGATAGTGGTCGATGCGGAACACGCACTGTTCCGGGAAGACCGCGCCCACCGCGTCATTGATGACCTTGGAACTCTCCAGGTCCCGGCCGATGGGCTTTTCGAGAACGATGCGGGCGTCGGAGCCTCCGAGGCCAGCCTCGCCCAGGGCCGCGCAGACCGGGGCGAAGAGGCTGGGAGACAGGGCCAGGAAGAAGATCGGCGTCTTGGCGGCTCCCATCGCCCTTTTCAGCGCGGCCATGCCCGCCGGCTTGGTGGCGTCGCCGCCGACATAGTCAAGCCGGGCGGCGAACCGCTTCCACACCTTGGCGTCGACGGCGCCGGCGCGGATCTTCACCGCGTCATGCACCTGATCGGCGAAGGCCTGGGTGGTCATATCGGCCCGGGCCGTGGCGATGACGCGGAAGTCGTCGGCGAGAAATCCATCGGCGTCGAGGAAGTAGAGCGACGGGAAGAGCATCCTCTGGGCAAGGTCGCCCGTGCCGCCGAACAGGACGATCACGTCGGCCGTGGGGGATTGCGCCATCGCGTCACCTTTCGCGAACCTTCAGATGCAAACCGCGCATAGCGGCGTTCGCCCCCGCAACGTCAAGCCCGCTCATTCGTTCTCTAAGCCAACAAAGGATCGAACCGTGACCGTGAGCGTTCCTGCTCGCGTGACCGGGGCTATGTGTTCTTGATGACTGTGACTGAACTGGATTTCCGACCTAACGCGCCGCCCGGGCCTCTGGCCCTGGCGAACGCCGCCCTGTTCCTGGACCTTGACGGCACCCTCGCCCCGATCGCCGCGCTGCCGCAGGATGTGGCGCCAGATCCGCGCAGGACGGCCATACTCGAAAATTTGATGGGCAGGCTTGAGGGTCGCCTCGCCGTAGTCAGCGGCCGCACCCTTGCAGACATCGATCGCATCCTGGAGGGCCGTGTGCCGGCTGTGGCGGCTGTACATGGCCTGGTGCTCCGCGGCGCCGACGGCGCGGTCACCCAGACCGAACCGCACCCCGCCCTGCCCCAGGCCGTCGCCGCCTTGCGGCTGTTCGCCGCCGACCATCCAGGCATGCTGGTGGAGGACAAACTGCTCTCCGCGACGCTGCACTATCGCGGCGACCCCGAGCACGGCCAGGCCGCCCGGGCCGAGGCCGAAAGGGTCGCCGCCCTCACGGGCCTCGCCGTGCAACCCGGCGACATGGTGATGGAATTGCGCACGCCGGGCCCCACCAAGGGCGACAGTGTCGAGGCCTTCCTGGCCCTCGCCCCCTTCAACGGCGCGACGCCGATCTTCCTGGGGGACGATCTCACCGACGAGGACGGCTTCGCGGCCGCGCGCCGGCTGGGCGGGTTCGGCGTGTTGGTGGGCCCTGCGCGTCCCACCGCAGCGCAACTGCGCTTGGACGACGTGGCAGCCGCCCTGGCCTGGCTGGAGGCCGCGCGATGAGCCGGCTGATCGTCGTTTCAAACAGGGTCAACGCCCCGACCGGCAAGGGCGACGAGACGGTCGGCGGCCTGGCCATGGCCCTGTCGGCGGCGCTGCGGGAATATTCCGGCCTCTGGTTCGGCTGGAGCGGCAAGACCACCGACAAGTTCACCGGCGAACTGAACGTGGAGCGCTGCGACGGCGTGACCGTGGCCACGCTTGATCTCGAGGAAACCGACCTCAACGAGTATTACAACGGCTACGCCAACAAGACCCTGTGGCCCCTGTTCCACTATCGCCAGGACCTGACCGCCTATGACCGGTCCTATGGCGAGGGCTATGAGCGGGTGAACCAGCGCTTCGCCGAGACACTGGCCCCGCTGATCGAGCCCGACGACCTGATCTGGGTGCACGACTACCACCTGATCCCCCTGGCCCGGGAGCTTCGGAAGCTGGGGGTGAAAAACCGCATCGGCTTCTACCTGCACATCCCGTGGCCCGCCCACCAGCTGATGGTCACCCTGCCCGGGCACCAGAAGCTGGTGCAGTCGCTGTTCGACTACGACCTGGTGGGCTTCCAGACCGCGGACTACCGCCAGGCCTTCGAGGAATATGTGCTCACCGAGGCCAAGGGGGTGATGGTGGGGTCGGACCTGCGCGCCTTCGGCCGCACCGTGAAGGTGGGCGCCTTCCCCATCGGGGTCGACGCCGCGGAGTTCGCCGAGATGGCCAAGAGCGAGCGGGCCTGGCGCACCTACAACGTGATGATGGCCCACACCGCCTTCCGCAGCCTGATCATCGGCGTCGACAGGCTGGACTATTCCAAGGGTCTGGAGGAGCGGCTCGCCGGTTTCGAGCACTTCCTGGCCCACAACCCCGACGTCCGCCGCGAGGTGCTGTTCCTGCAGATCGCCCCGGTGAGCCGCGAAGGCGTCGAGGCCTATCAGGAGATCCGCGCACGCCTGGATTCCCTGTCGGGTCGCATCAACGGTGAGTATGCCGACATCGACTGGAACCCGGTGCGTTACGTGAACAAGACCTACCGGCGCGACGAGCTGGCCGGGGTCTACCGCGCCGCCCGGGTGGCGCTGGTGACGCCGCTGCGCGATGGCATGAACCTGGTGGCCAAGGAGTTCGTAGCCGCGCAGAATCCCGACGACCCCGGAGTGCTCATCCTGTCGCGGTTCGCCGGCGCCGCCGACCAGTTGAAGCAGGCGCTGATGGTCAATCCCAACAGTCCGGAAGAGATTGCCGAGGCCCTGAAGCGGGCCCTGGCCATGGACCTATCCGAGCGTGTCGCGCGCTGGGCGGAGATGTTCGAAAACGTCACCCGCGAGGACGTCAACGCCTGGCGCGACGCCTATGTCGGCGCCCTGTCCGACGTGAGGGAAACCCACACCGCCCTGGCCAGCTGAACCTCAGTCTGGATGGTCGGCGGCGCTGGCGGGCGCGACGTGAGGCGGGAAGGCCTGGCCAATGGGACCGTATTTCGCACGGGCCGCGGCCACCCGGGCGGTCATGTCGGCCAGCGCCTGGGGATGCAGGGACGCCACGCTGTAATTCTCGCCGGGGTCGGACCCCATGTCGAACAGCAGGGGATAGCGGTCCAGCGGCACGTCGTAGGTCCGGTAGTAGGAACGCACCACATACTTCCAGCGCGCGGTGCGGACGGCCGCGACATGGGTGTTGTCGAACAGCACGATCTGCTCGTTCGGCGAGGCCGCGCCACGGGTCATCACCGCGCTGAGGTCGGCGCCGTCCAGCTCGCGGTTGGCGGGAACCGCGATCCCCGCCATGGCTAGAACGGTGGGCAGGATATCGAGGTTGCTGGAGAGCGCGTCGGTGACGAGCCCGGCCGGCAGGGTCCCCGGCTGACGGGCGATAAAGGGCACCCGGAAGCCTCCGTCCCAGGCCGAGCCGCCCTTGCGGTCGCGGAAGGGGCCCGATGACCCCTCGAACCAGGGGCCGTTGTCAGAGGTGAAGATGACCAGGGTGTCTTCGTCGAGGCCGAGCGCGTTCAGCCTGGCCAACAGGCGCCCGACATTGAGGTCGATCTCCTCCACCACCTCGCCATAGGCGCCGCCGGGGGAGCCGGTGAGGTCGTCGGGATTGGGCTTCAGCGGGATGTGCGGGGCGGTCAGGGTGACCAGGGCGAAGAAGGGCCGGTCGCGGTTCTCCTCCACGAAGGCGATCGTCTGCTCGAAGAAGGTCTGGGTCAGCTTGGCGAAATCGGGCTTCGGCTCGATGACCTCGACCGCGGCCCCCTCGCCCGCATAGAGCGCCAGCGGCTTCATGTCGTGGCTGTAGGGCAGGCCGTAGAAGCGGTCGAAGCCATGGACGGTCGGCGGCCAGTAAGGCGCCACATGGCCCAGGTGCCACTTGCCGATCAGGGCGGTGGCGTAGGCGTCGCCGAGCGCCTTGGGGATGGTGATCTCGCTGAGCGGCAGGCCGGTGGTGTCGGCGGGCTGGATCACCTCGTGGGCCAGCCCTGAACGGATCGCGTAGCGGCCGGTGAGCAGGCCGGCCCGCGACGGGGTGCAGACATTGGCCGAGGCGTAGAAGTCGGTGAACCGCACCCCTTGCGCGGCCATCTGGTCCAGGTACGGCGTGCGGATGATGGTGCCGCCATCGCAGCCGAGGTCGCCATAGCCGAGGTCGTCGGCCAGGATGACGATGAAGTTGGGCTGGCGGCCGGTCATTTCGCCAGCTCCAGGGTCGGCAGGGCGGCGGCCTCCTGGGCGTCCAGGCGGGACTTGCGGAAGTTGGTGCGGACACCGCTCGGGGCGCCGAACTCCATCAGCTGGTCGGACTTGGGATCATAGGCCGGCCAGCCGGCGCAATCGGGCTTGCCGGTCTTGGCGAAGGCCACCCAGCAGCCGTGCATCAGCGTCGCCATGGCCTGGTCGTCAGGCTTGATCATGCTCAGCGGCGTGCGGCGGCCCCAGTACTCGAAGACGTACTGGATCTCCGCGGCGTGGAAGGCCCGCGTGACCATCGGTCGGAAGCGCGAACCCACATAGGAGAAGTGGTAGAGCCAGGCGGGCTTGCCCTTGGCGGCCTTGGCGGCCGTCCAGCGCGCCGGCGCGCCGAAGGCCCGGTCAGTGAACACCGCGCGGCCCAGGACCTCATCGCTCTGAGCGGCCTCTTGGGCATAGACCGTACGCACGGCCTGCGGCAGGGCCTTGCCGACAGCCGCCGCGCCCAGGCCGAACTCGCTCATCAAGGAGTCCTCGCCGGAATTGGAGCCGATGATCAGGGGCACATCGTTGGCGCGGCCCGCGGCGAAGGCCTGGGCCGGGGTCTGCTTCATCAGCCGGCCATCGACGAAGGGCCCGAAATCGCCCTGCGCCTTGGCGATGAGATCGGCGGCGGGAACGGCGCGAAGCTGATCGGCGGTGGGGGCCGTCAGACCCAGCGCGGCGGCGGCCTTCACCCCCTCGGCCTCCTTGTCGGCGAGGGTCGTGGGAGCGCCCCAGCCGCCGCCCGATTGCACGACCGCCTTCTTGTAGAGGCCCTTGGACCTCGGCGCGGCCAACAGGGCGAGCGTGCTGGCGCCCCCGGCGCTCTCGCCGAAGACGGTGACATTGGCGGGGTCGCCGCCGAAGGTCCTGATGTTGCGCTTCACCCATTCGAGGGCGGCGATCTGATCCATCAAGCCATAGTTGCCAACCATCCCTGCGCCGGCCTGCTGGGTCAGGGCCGGGTGGGCGAAGTAGCCCAGCGGGCCCAGGCGGTAGTTGATGGCCACCAGCACCACCCCGTCGCGGGCGAAGTTGGAGCCGTCATAGATCCAGCCGGCGCCATAGCGGTGCGAGCCGCCGTGCAGCCAGACCATCACCGGCGCCTTCCTGGTCCCCTTGGGCGCGAAGACGTTGAGCTGCAGGCAATCCTCGCTCATCGGCCCATTGGCGCTGCCGGAGTTGGGAGCGCCGTCGGCGCGCATGGTCTGCATGCAGGAGACCCCAGCCTTGGTCCCGTCCCGCTCGCCGGCCCAGGGAAACACCCTGGCGGGCGGCGCCCAGCGCAGGGGCCCGATGGGTGGGGCGGCATAGGGAATGTTCCGGTAGATGGCCGCGGTCGGGGTTTCGGTTCCGACCATCACGCCGCCTTCCACGGTCGCCTTGACCGACTGCGCCAAGGCCGGGGCGGCGACGAGCGCCAGGATCGTGGAAAACACGGCGAGCTTCATGGGTTTCGTCCCCGGGCGGCCTGAAATGCGGTGGGCCATCTTAAAATGTCGGGCCGAACCATTCGCCGGCCAGGGACCCGGGTCAAGACCACGCTCTAGTGGAAATCGCGGCTGTGGATCAGGCCCCCAGCCTTGCGTCCGGAATCCGCCGCCGGCCCCTCGTCGCGCAGGCGGGCGGTGAGGTGGGAGAGGTCGGTGAAGCTCTTGGCCACCAGGTGGACCACGTCGCTCTCGATCTGCAGCTGGCCGTGGACCTGCAGCAGGGTGGCGGTCATCACCAGCCGGCGGTTGGCCTCGAAGGCGTCCTTCCAGATGACGATATTGGCGATCCCGCTCTCGTCCTCCAGGGTCATGAACACCACCCCCTTGGCGGTGCCCGGCCGCTGGCGCACCAGGACGATTCCCCCCACCGAGGTCCAGCGCCGGTCGCGCATATGCTTCAGCGCCGCCGCCGGGACCGCGCCGGCCTGGCTCAGTTCCCCCCGGAAGAATTCGCAAGGGTGGGCCTTCAGGGACAGGCGCGTGGTGCGGTAGTCCTCGGTGACGTTCATGGGCAGGCTCATCAGGGGCAGCTCGACCGGCGCCTCCGAGCGATCCATCGCGGCCAGCAGCGGGGCCTCGATCTCGACCCTGGTCTCCCCCAGCAGCCCCTTGACCGCCCACAGGGCCTGGCGGCGGCTCAGGCCCATCCCGGCGAAGGCGTCGGCCTCGGCCAGCAGCTCCATGGCGCGTCGCGACAGGCCGCGCGCGAAGGCCTCGAGCGTGCAGACGCCGGCGGCGCGCATCTTCATCAATGACTTCCCGTCGTCTTCCTTGAGGCCCTTGATCTGCCGCAGGCCCAGGCGCACGGCGCGCAGGCGCTGGCCTGCCAGCGGCTCCAGGGTGCAGTCCCAGTCGCTGGCCATAACGTCGGGCGCGCGCACCTCCACCCCATGCTCGCGGGCGTCGCGGACCAGCTGGGCCGGCTGGTAGAAGCCCATGGGCTGGCTGTTGAGCAGGGAGGCGCAGAAGGCGTCGGGCCAGAAGCACTTCACCCAGGCCGAGGCGTAGACCAGCAGAGCAAAGCTGATGGCGTGGCTTTCCGGGAAGCCGTAGGAGCCGAAACCCTCGATCTGTCCGAAGCAGTTGTTGGTGAATTCCTCGTCGTAGCCCTTGGCCAGCATGCCGGCGATGAACTTCTCGCCGTATTCCCCGACATTGCCGTGGTGTCGGAAGGTGGCCATGGCCCGGCGCAGGCCGTCGGCGGCGGTGTCACTGAAATTGGCGCCCTCGATAGCGATCCGCATGGCCTGTTCCTGGAAGAGCGGCACCCCCAGGGTCTTCTTGAGAATCCGCTCCATCTCCTTCTGGTCGAACCCCTCCGAGGGTCGCGGATAGCTGACCTGGCTCGGGTCGGCGCGGCGCTTCAGATAGGGATGGACCATGTTGCCCTGGATGGGACCCGGCCGGACGATGGCGACCTCGATCACCAGGTCGTAGAACTTGCGAGGCCGCAGTCTCGGCAGCATCGACATCTGGGCCCGGCTCTCCACCTGGAAAACCCCCACGGAGTCGGCCTTGCAGAGCATGTCATAGACCTCGGGCGCCTCCTGCGGGATGTGGGCGATGTCGCTGATGACGGTTCCGTCCTCCAGGGGCGGCAGCATGTCGAAGCTGCGCTTCAGGGCGGTCAGCATGCCGAGCGCCAGGATATCGACCTTCATCAGGCCTATGGCGTCGATGTCGTCCTTGTCCCATTCGATGAAGGTGCGGTCAGCCATGGCGGCGTTGCCGATCGGCACGGTCTCGTCCAGCCGACGCTTGGTGAGCACATAGCCGCCGACATGCTGCGACAGGTGGCGCGGGAACTTCAGCAGTTCCTGGCCGAGCGCCGTAGCCCGGCGGATTTCGGGATTGTCGGGATCCAGCCCCGTCTGGCGGATGTGCTCATCGGCGGTCATGTCGCCCCAACTGCCCCAGACGGTGCCAGACAGGGCGGCGGTGACGTCTTCGGTCAGGCCCAGCGCCTTGCCCACCTGGCGGATGGCCATGCGGGGACGGTAGTGGATGACCGTGGCGACGATGGCGGCCCGCTCGCGGGTGTAGCGGCGATAGACGTACTGCATCACCTCCTCCCGGCGCTCATGTTCGAAATCGACATCAATGTCGGGCGGCTCGCCGCGCTTTTCGGAGATGAAGCGGGAGAACAGCAGGTCCTGGTCGTCCTTGGTGGGGTCCACCGCCGTGATCCCCAGGCAGAAGCAGACACAGGAATTGGCGGCCGATCCGCGCCCCTGGCAGAGGATGTCCTGGCTGCGGGCCCAGGCGACGATGTCGTGGACGGTAAGGAAGTAGTTGGCGAAGCCCAGCTTCTCGATCAGGTCGAGCTCGTGCTGGATCGTCGCGCGCTCCTTTTCTCCCATGCCCCCCGCGAACCGCCACTCAGCCCCCGCCCAGGCCAGGTCGCGGAGATGCTGGATCGCGGTCTTGCCCGGCGGCACCGGCTCGTCGGGATACTCGTAGCTGAGATCGGAAAGATCGAACTTGATCCGCCCGGCGATCTCGACGCTGCGCTCCACCGCCCCGGGGAACCTGGCGAACAGACGGGCCATCTCCTCGGGGCTCTTCAGGTGCCGCTCGGCGTTGGCCTCCAGGCGCAGGCCGGCCTCGTGGATGGTGCAGGTCTCGCGGATGCAGGTGACCACGTCCTGCAGGGCCCGGCGTTCGGGGCCGTGGTAGAGGACGTCGTTGGTGGCCACCATCGGGGCGCCGCTGCTCTGGGCCAGGGCCGCCAGCTTCGAAAGGCGGTGCAGATCCCGCGCGCCATAGGGCCGCGACGCCGCCAGCCAGACCGAGCCTCGCAGGGACTGGGCGATCATCACCAGCTTGGCCTCGAATTCGGCGTCCAGGCGAAGCGGCGCAACCACCAGGGTGAGCTGGCCCTCGGCGTGCTGGAGATAGTCTTCCCAGTGCAGTTCGCACTCGCCCTTGAGGCAGCGCCGCTGGCCGGCGGTGAGCAGGCGGGTCAGCCGGCCATAAGCCTCGCGGTCGGAGGGGTAGCAGAGCAGGCTTGGCGTCCCGTCGGCGAAATCGAGACGACAGCCGGTGAAGGCGCGGAACGTCGTGTGCTTCCCCAGGTCCTTCACCGCCGACCAGGCGCGCACCACACCGGCCAGGCTGTTGCGATCGACGACGCCGATGGCGTCGAGGCCCAGGGCCGCGCCCGTCTCCACCAGTTCGTGCGGGTGCGACGCGCCCCGCAGGAAGGAGAAGTTGGTGGTGGTCTGCAGCTCGACATAGCGGGTCATGCGAACAGCCCGTGCAGCCACCACCTGGCCTCCACGCCCGGGGCGTAGATGCCGGCGCGGAACAACCAGAAGCGGGCGCCGGCCTCGTCCTCCACCCGGTAATAGTCGCGGATGTGCGTGGTGCGGGCGTCCTCGATGGCGTCGCGCCACCATTCCTCGCCGATCCGCTCGGGCCCCTCGGCGCGGCGCACCCGGTGCATCTGGCCGCGCCAGCGGAACTGCACCGGCGGGTCATCGGGGATCGGAGCCATCACCAGTTCCAGGGGCTCGGGCCGGCTGAACAGGCGCAGGGGCCGGGGACGTTCCGGGTCCCATCCGGCCAGCGGCGGGGCCATGGGCGCGCCCGGCGCGGCGGACTGTTCGGGGACGTGGCTCTCCACCGGACGCGCCCTCCAGACCCGGTCCTCACCCAGCCGGTTGGTGAGCCGGTCGATGAGGGGCGCGAGGCCCTCGGCGCCGCCGGCCTCGATCAGACTGTCGAGGCGGGCCTGGCGGCCGGACACCGGCTCCACCTCGGCGGCCTCCAGGGTCACCACCTCGATCCCGAAGCCCGGATCGACGGTCTCCAGCTTCGGCGCGAACAGCTTGGCGATGCGGGTAGCGTCGCGCCCGGCCAGGGACAGGCCGATGGTCAGCGGCGCCACATAGCCATCCAGGCGGTGGAAGCAGAGCTCGAAGCGCCGCGCGCCCTGTCCTTCCTTCTCCAGCCGCGCGCAGAGCTTGGCGGCGACGTCGATGGTGACGCGGGCCATGTCGTCCGGCGCGCTGATCGGCTCGGCGAAGGCCAGGCGCGCGAACCAGGGATTGGGGGGGCGGCGATAGGTCAGGGCCTCCTTGGAACGCCCCAGCGCCTGGTCGATGCGGGTCAGGGTCTCGATCCCGAAGCGGCGGGCGAGCGGCGCGCGGGGGATGTCGAAGAGCTGGGCCAGCGCCTTCAGCCCCAGGCGGTCGATCTGGGCGGCGGTCTCCGGCTCCAGCCGCAGGGCCGCCGGCGGCAGGGGCGCCAGCAGGCCGATCTGCTGGCCCGGCCGGGCGATGGCGCCGTCCTCGCCATAGTGGGCCAGCGCCCAGGCCGCGCCGGGGGTGTCGGCGATGGCGACGCGGAAGGCCAGGCCATTGGCCATCAACCGGGCGCGGAAATCGGCCAGCAGCGCCTCCTCCCCACCCCACAGGTGGTCGACCCCGCTGATGTCGAGGAACAGGCCGTCGGGTTCGTCGGCGGCGACCGCCGGCGAGAACCGTACACACCAGTCCACCAGGGCCGACAGCGCCAGGGCGTCGGCCTCCGGCTCGGCCTCGGCGGTGACAAGGTCTGGAACAATGGCCGCCGCATCGGTGGCCTTCTGGCCCACATAGAGGCCCAACCTGCGGCCCGCCCGGTCCACGGCCGACAGACGTCGCGTGCCCTTGGCGGACTCGATGAGCGCGAACGGGCTAGCTGGCGCGGCGGAGGGGTTGCGACGGCGCCAGTTGGAGATCGCCCAGAGGGGCGACCAGGCGCAGAGGATGCGTGCCATCAGAAGCCTCATGGGTATAGGCGTCGCCCGCCTCGAACAGCCAGGCGCCGGTACGGCCGCCGCGGCAGCGTTCCAGGGTCACCGCCCAGCGCGGGGGACCCAGGCCAAATTCCCCCGGTCCCGGCTCGCTGGCGGCGGGGGTCACCCGCCAGCGGCTGGCCGCGG
>NZ_JAOTJD010000023.1:0-72393 GCF_042714595.1 Phenylobacterium ferrooxidans
TCCAGCAGAGAGGATGAATCAGATCAGCCCTGATTTGGGAATCCCGATTCCGTCAAAACGCGGCCCGCTCTAGCGGGTTATCGGGGGGCGCAGGCGGCGACGAAGCCGCGGAAGATCGCGTCGCCCGGGTGGTCGGCGCCGGCCAACAACTCCTGATGCCATTGGATGCCGAGGGCGAAGCCAGGCCCGTCCAGCTCGACAGCCTCAATGACGCCGTCGGGCGCATGGGCGACGGCGCGCACCCGGGACCCCGGTTGCGCGATGGCCTCGCGATGGAAGCTGTTGACCTCCAGGGTCGGCGCCCCGATCAAGCTGGCCAGCTGCGACCCGGGCAGGATCGAAATCTTGTGCCTCTGGTCCCGGTTGTCGTGGTCGAGGACATCGCCCAGGGTCCGCACATCGGCGGTGAGCCTGGACCCGTGCAGGCAGGCCAGCATCTGCATGCCGGCGCAGATCCCCAGCACCGGCTTTCCCGCCGCCAGGAAGCCCGACATCAGGGCCTGCTCCACCTCCAGGCGCGGCGAGTCCGGGGCGAAGGAGGCCTGGCCGTCCAGGTACCAGGCCGGCGGATAGGCGAAGCGCCCGCCGACGCTGAGCAGGCCGTCGAAGTCGGCGACGACGCCCGGGATCATCTCGGCGAAATAGGGCAGCCCGAAGGGCGCGGCGCCTGCGTCGCGCAGCCCCAGGAAATAGCCCTTGTGGGCTTCGTAGCGCGTCGCGCCGCTGCTGGTGTTCTCATCCAGCAGGACGGCGATCCGCGGCCTCATCCTCAGGAAACTTTGGCGGGCTCGCGGGGCGCGGCCGGTTCCGGCTCTCCGTCATCCTCGTCGACCATGGCGCGGACCAGGTCGAGGATGCGGCGGCGCACGCGGGCGCGGCGCACCTTCGGGAAGACGGCGGCCAGTTCCATGCCCTCTGGCGTCATCAGGAAGGCGTGGGCCGGCGAGGGGCCGTCGCTGGAGGCCGGGGCGTTGAGCTCGGCGTCCGGCAGACCATCGAAGAAATAGGAGATGGAGGTCTGCAGCGCGCGGGCCATGTCCCACAGCTTGGAGGCGCTCACCCGGTTGGCGGCGCGCTCATATTTCTGGACCTGCTGGAAGGTCAGGCCGATCGAATCGGCCAGTTTTTCCTGGCTCACGCCCAGCTCCTTGCGCCGGAGCCGGATACGCAGTCCCACGTGAAGGTCGACCGGATTGGGGGATCGGTCGACGTCGAATTCCTTGGCCATGTGCTTCCCAATAGACGAGGTCGATCGCCGCCGTCAAAATGATGACGCCTGCGTCAACTCAATGTGCTCGTCGAATACGTCCCGCCACCGCGATGGACGCGGATAATAGCAACATGATGGCGAGTCCCCCGTCCCCGAAACGTGAATACACCGTACGGGCGAGCGCCGGCGGCAGCCGAACGTCGATGATCCCTTGCTCTCCAAGGGTTAGGCGGGCGCCCAAAATGGGACCCCCATAGGCGTCGATCATCGTCGACACCCCCGTCGGGGTGGCCCGCGCGATCGGCAGGCCCTCCTCGATCGCACGGTAGGCCGCGATGTTGAGGTGTTGCCAGGGACCGCTGCTGGCCCCGAACCAGGCGTCGTTGGACACGTTCAGCAACCACTGCGCCCGTTGCCCCCCCCGCTTGGCGGCGGCCGACGCGAAGCCCGGGAACAGGGCCTCGTAGCAGATCAGCGGCTGCAGGGCCGGCACACCCTGCGGGTGGATGGGCCGGGGCGGCGGGCCCGCGGTGAAGTCCTCGGGCATGTGCACCAGGCTGCGGATGCCGAGCCTGGTGGCCAGGTCTCCCAGCGGCAGGAACTCCCCGAAGGGCACCAGCCGGTGCTTGTCGTAGAACCCGGTCACCCGCAGGCCGGGCGCCTCGCGGCGCAGCACCACCAGGCTGTTGAAATAGTCCACGCCGCCCTTGGCGCCGGGACCCACCCGGTTGGCGCCCATCATCAAGGTCTGGCCGGGCGCCAGCGCCTCGGTGAGCCGGACGACATAGGGGCTGCCGGGCGCCAGCAGGTCGTCGATCACCGCAGGCAAGGCGCCCTCCGGCCAGATGACGATGTCGGGACGGACCTGGGACGCCTGGGTGGTCAAGCCGACATAGGTGGAGAACACCATGTCCAGGTTCTCCGGCTTCCACTTGTCCTTCTGGTCAATATTGGCCTGGACCAGCCGCACCATGGGGGCGTCGGCGGCGGTCGCCTTGGCTGTGGCCAGCCGCAGGGCGCCGAAGCCGTAGAGCCCCGCCAGGGCGGCGACGATGGCCGCGCCGGCGGCCAGCCGGGTCCGGCCCGGAGTCCACAGCAGGGCGGTCGCGGCCCCGAGCGCGATGGTGATCCAGGACAGGCCGTAGGCGCCCACCACCGAGGCCATCTGGGACGGGGCCGAGCCTGCGCGCCAGGCCTCGCCGGGCAGGTTCCAGGGGAACCCGGTGAGCACGTGGCCCCGCAACCACTCGCAGAGCGCCAATGCGCCGGCGAAGACCAGCACCCGCCAGGCGCCCTTCACGTCGGCGAGGCGGTAGATCAGGGCCGCCAGGCCCCAGAACAGCGCCAGGCCCCCGGACATCGCCAGCAGGGCGATGGGCGCCATCCAGCCCTGGTTGGCGGCGTCCACCATGAACGGCTCGGTGATCCAGTGGGTGCCGACCGTGAAATAGCCGACCCCGGCCAGCCAGCCCCGGAAGAAGGCCGAGCGAAGGGGTCGCGGGCCACCCGTCTCGGCCAGCCACATCAGCAGGCCATAGGCCGCGATGCCGATGATCAGGCCCAAGGGCGGGTGGGCCAGGCCCGCGCCGACCCCAGCGACGACCGCCAGGATGCGCGCGCGCCAGGCCGGCGTCAGGGGAAGCTTCAAATGATGACGTCCGGCTCGGGCAGCCGGCGCACCCGCACCCGCTTGACCCGGCGCGGGTCGGCGTCGGTCACTTGGAACTCAAAGCCCGCCGGGTGGCTGATCACCTCGCCCCGCTGCGGCACCCGGCCGGCCAGGGCCGTCACCAGCCCCGCCACGGTGTCGATTTCTTCCTCAAGGTCCGGCGGGGCCAGTTCGGCGCCGACGGCGACCTCCAGCTCCTCCAGGGGCGCGCGGGCGTCAACCTCGAACACCCCGCCTGGGCGAGCGACGACGCCGGCCGCCTGGGCGTCGTCGTGTTCGTCGTCGATCTCGCCGACCACCGCCTCCACCAGGTCCTCCAGGGTCACCAGGCCATCGGTGCCGCCGAACTCGTCGATCACCAGGGCCATGTGGATCCGGCTCGTCTGCATGCGCAGCAGCAGGTCGGCGGCGCGCATGGAGGCCGGCACATAGAGGGCGTCGCGGCGCACCTTCTGCAGGATGGCGTCGTCAGGCCCGGGTGGCTTGCCGCCCTTGGGCTTGGGGCCAGCCATCAGCTTGAAGATGTCCTTCACGTGCACCACGCCGACCGGATCATCGAGGGTCTCGCGATAGATCGGCATGCGGCTGTGCTCGGCTTCAACGAACCGCTCCACGAGGCCGGAGAAGGGGGTGGTGAGCTCCACGGCGACAATGTCGGCGCGTGGGGTCATGACGTCATCGACCCTCAGGGTCTGGAAGGCCTGGGCCTGGTCGACCATGCGGTCGCCCACCAGGTCCACCGGGGTCGGCGGCGGCTCCATGCCGCCCGCGCCGCGCAGCCGTCTCAGGAAGGCCCGTATGCCGCGGCTCTTGCGCGCGGCTGCGGGCGGGTCTTCGGAACTAGCCATCGTCTCCCTGTTCGGCGCCGTAGGGATCAGGGGCCCCCAGACCGGCCATGACCACGCGCTCCAGACCTTCCATGTCCTCGGCGTCGTCGTCGGTTTCGTGGTCGTACCCTACAAGATGCAGCACCCCGTGCGCCACAAGGTGTTGCAGATGGTGGGCCAGGGTCTTGCCCTGCTCGGCGGCCTCGCGGACGCAGACCCCGTGCGCCAGGGCCACGTCCCCCAGGTGATCCTCGGGATTCGGCGGGGCCGGGAAGGACAGCACATTGGTCGCCGTGTCCTTGCCCCGGAAACGGCTGTTGAGGTCCTGGACACCGGTGTCGTCGGTCAGCAGGACCACCACCGCGCCGGCCCGCTGGGCGCCGGCCAGGGCGGCTCGCGCGGCGGCCACCACCAGGGCCTCGGCGTCTGGAAGGTCCCGCGCCCAGGCTTCGTCCTCGATCTCGACGTCGATCAAATGGAGCGTCCGCGCTTGGCGGCGTCGGCGTCATAGGCCCGCACGATGCGCTCCACCATCGGATGGCGGACCACGTCCTCGACGGTGAAGCGGTTGACCCCCACGCCCTTGACGCCCTCCAGCAGGCCGACGGCGTGCGCCAGGCCCGAGTCGGCGGAATTCACCAGGTCGATCTGGCTGGGATCGCCGGTCACCGCCATGCGCGAACCCTCGCCCAGGCGGGTCAGCACCATCTTCATCTGCAGGCGGGTGGTGTTCTGGGCCTCGTCGACGATGACGAAAGCGTGGTTCAGGGTGCGGCCGCGCAGGAAGGCGATGGGCGCCACCTCGATCTCGCCCTTCTCACGCCGCCGCTTGAACTGGTCGGCGCCCAGGATGTCGGTCAGCGCCTCCCAGACCGGCGCCATATAGGGGTCGACCTTTTCCGACAGGTCGCCGGGCAGGAAGCCGAGGCGTTCGCCCGCCTCCACCGCCGGACGGCTGACGATCAGGCGCTCCACCTCGCCGCGCAGCAGCATGCCCGCGCCGTGGGCCACGGCCAGGAAGGTCTTGCCCGTGCCGGCGGGGCCCAGGCCGAACACCAGTTCGCAGGCGGCCAGCGCCTGGAGATAGCGGGCCTGGCCCGGCGTCTTTGGCGCCACCTGGCCCCGACGGCCCGAGGGCAGGCTGCCTGGCGCGCTGCCGCGGCCCACCCGCACCTGTCCGATGGCCACGCGGACGTCGGCCTCGGTGATCTCCAGGCCCTGGTCGGCGCGCTCGGCGATCTGCTCCACCACCCGCTTGGCGTTGGCGCGGCCCTTGGAGTCGCCATTGATCGACACCCCGCCGCCCGGGGTTTCGATGAAGACGTCGAAGGCGTCCTCGATAAGGGCCGCGTGCCGGCCGGCCGCCCCGCCCACCGCGCGGACGGCGATGTCGGAGAGGGGGATGAATTCAGGCGCCTTACTCAAACGAACTCCAATGCCAGGGACCCGGCGAGGCTCATCTTGGCCGCGCTCTCGATGTGAACCGGAACGATCTGGCCGATCAGATGATCCGGACCGCTCACATGCACCGCCTGCAGATAGGGGCTGCGGCCGGAAAGTTGACCCGGATGGCGTCCGGCGCGCTCGAACAGCACCGGCAGGGTCTTGCCCGCCTGGCTCTCGTTGAAGGCTGCCTGCTGTTCGTCCAGCAGGGCGTTGAGGCGGGCCAGCCGCTCTTCCTTCACCTCTTCGGCCACCTGGCCCGGCATGGCGGCGGCGGGCGTGCCGGGGCGGCGGGAGTATTTGAAGGAGAAGGCCGCGGCATAGCCGACCTCGGCCACCAGCTGCAGGGTGGCTTCGAAGTCGCTCTCGCGCTCGCCCGGGAAGCCGACGATGAAGTCGCCGGCCATGGCCATGTCGGGCCGGGCCTTGCGGATCTTCTCCACCAGCCGCAGGTAGCTCTGCGCGGTGTGGGCGCGGTTCATGGCCCGCAGGATCTTGTCGGAGCCGGCCTGAACCGGCAGGTGCAGGTAGGGCATCAGGGCCTCGACCTCGCCGTGCGCCTCGATCAGGGCGTCGTCCATGTCGGCGGGGTGGCTGGTGGTGTAGCGGATGCGGTCCAGGCCCTCGATCTGCGAGAGCTTGCGGGCCAGGCCCGCCAGGCCGCCCGCCCCGGAATAGGCGTTGACGTTCTGGCCCAGCAGGGTGACCTCGCGCACCCCCTGCGCGGCCAGGCTGCGGGCCTCGGCCAGGATGGCCTCCACGGGCCGGGAGAATTCCGCCCCTCGCGTGTAGGGCACCACGCAGAAGGTGCAGAACTTGTCGCAGCCCTCCTGGATGGTCAGGAATGCCGTGACCCCGGACGGCTTGCGGTCCGACCCCAGGCGATCGAACTTGGCCTCCGCGGCGAAGTCGGCCGACAGGCGCTCGCCCTTGGCGCGGTGGGTGCGGGCGATCAGTTCGGGCAGCTGGTGATAGGCCTGGGGCCCGATGACCAGGTCCACCGCCGGCTGGCGGTGCATGATTTCCTTGCCCTCGGCCTGGGCGACGCAGCCGGCCACGGCGATGGTCATGGACTGGCCGGCCGCCTGGCGGGCCAGCTTCATCTGCTTGATGTAGCCGAGCTCGGAATAGACCTTCTCGGTGGCCTTCTCCCGGATGTGGCAGGTGTTGAGCACCACCAGGTCGGCGTCCTCGGGGCGCTCGGCCATGGCGTAGCCCAGGGGGCTGAGCACGTCAGCCATCCGCTCGCTGTCGTAGACATTCATCTGACAGCCGTAGGTCTTGATGAAGAGACGCCGGGTGGGCGCGGGGTCGGACATGGCGGGGTTTATGCGGCTGTGGACAGGCGCAAGCAAGCCGACCGGCCAGCCTACTCCTCCATCGGGACGCCGTAGAGCTCCAGACGGTGATCCACCAGCTTGTAGCCGAGCTTGCGGGCGATGGCCTCCTGCAGGGCCTCGATCTCGTTGTCGACGAACTCGATGACCTTGCCCGACTTCATGTCGATGAGGTGGTCGTGGTGGACCTCGGTGGCTTCCTCATAGCGCGAGCGGCCGTCACGGAAGTCGTGGCGCGCGATGATGCCGGCTTCCTCGAACAGCCGCACCGTGCGGTAGACCGTGGCGATGGAGATGTGCGGATCCACCTGGTGGGAGCGTCGGTACAGCTCTTCCACGTCGGGATGATCATGAGCCGCCGACAGCACGCGCGCGATCACGCGGCGCTGCTCGGTCATGCGCATGCCCTTTTCGACACAGAGATTTTCGATCCGGTCCACGAACCGACTCCTGATTTCCAAATGCCGACGGAGCCCGAGGGCTCCGACATCGTATAGCGAGCGTCACAGGTCTAGAGGGACCCGTCGCCGAGGTCGAGACGCATGACAACGGCGTCCACATAGATGCCGCCGCCGCGGTCATAATAGCTGGGCCGGCGGCCGGCGCGAACAAAACCGTGGGCTTCGTAGAGGGCGAGGGCGGGATGGTTGTCCACAGCCACCTCCAGGAACATGGCCTGCGCCCCCGCCGACCTGGCCGTCATGGCCGCGGCCGCCACCAGGGCGCGGGCGACGCCTCGACGCCGGGCGTCGGGATCCACCGCCAGGGTCAGGACCTCGGCCTCGCCGGCCAGGGCCCGGCAGAGGATCATGCCCAGCGGCGCCCCGTCCTCCACGAGCAGGCCAAAGGCGCCCGGGCCGCTGGCCAGGTCGGCGATCTCTTCAGGTCCCCAGCCCGGGGTGAAGGCGCGGCGGTGCACCTGCGACAGGGCGTCGAGGTCGGCCTCGGCGGCGGGGCGCAGGTTCATGCGGGCAGGTTGCGGCCGCCCGGCAGCTTGGCGTCGGGGGCGCGGAGATAGAGCGGGCGGGGCGGGACCGGCAGGCGGACGGCGGCGATCTGGGCCACCGCCACGGGATCGGCGTGGTCGGCCGCGACCACGGTGGCGTGGGGCAGGGCGCCCGCCAGCAGGGACGCGCCGGAGCCCACCAGGGTGACATTCCCCGCCCCGGCCAGCTCGGCCAGGCGCGCGGCGGCCGTCCCCGGCGGCAGGGCGTCGGGCGCGCTGACTGCGACGCCGTCGGCGAAGGCCTGCAGGTAGACCTGGTCACGCTTGGCGTCGAGCACGGCGAACACGGTTCCCGACAGCGGCTGGGCCAGGGCCTCCAGCACGCCGACCCCAACGACGGGGATCGACAGCGCCGCCCCCAGGCCCTTGGCGAAGGCCAGCCCCACCCGCAGGCCGGTGAAGGAGCCGGGGCCGATGGTGACGCCGACCCGATCGAGCTGGTCGAAGGCGACGCCGGCCTGTGTCATCACCTGCGCCACGAGGGGGGCGAGGCGCTCCTGGTGGCCGCGGGCCATGGGCTCGACGCGTGAGGCCAGCACTCGCCCACCGTCGAGGACGGCGGCCGAGCAGGCGCCCAGGCAGGTGTCTATCGCGAGAAGGATCAGAGGGTCTGCTCGACCCGGGTCACTTCGGGCACATAGTGCTTGAGCATGTTCTCGACGCCGGCCTTCAGGGTCGCCGAGGAGGACGGGCAGCCTGAGCAGGCGCCGCGCATGTGCAGCCACACCACGCCGGTGTCGGGCTCGAAGCGATTGAAGAGGATATCTCCGCCGTCCTGAGCCACGGCCGGACGGATGCGGGTGTCCAGCAGGTCCTTGATCTCGGCCACCACCTGGGCGGTGTCGGCGTCGTAGACGGCGTCGTCGTCATGGCCGCTCTCACCGTCGGCGGCCGTGGTGAACAACGGCCGGCCCGAGGCGAAGTGATCCATGATGGCGGCCAGGACCGGCGCCTTCAGGTGGGGCCAGTCATGGTCCGGGTGCTTGCCCACGGTGACGAAGTCGAGGCCGAAGAAAACCCGGTCGACGCCGTCGATCTCGAAGAGGTCAGCGGCCAGGGGCGAGGCCTCGGCTTCCAGGGGGCTGCGGAAATCTCGCGAGCCTTCCGCCAGGACCGTCTGTCCGGGCAGGAACTTCAGGACCTCGGGATTGGGCGTCGGTTCGGTCTGGATAAACATGGGCCAGATGTGGCGCTAGAACAGGCAATGCGCAAGCTTTGGCGCGCCATCGGCGCTCCGCCGACGCTTGGAGCGCGACCAGCCGCCGCATGACGGGGCCAAGCTGCGATTGAACGGCGGTGGGAAAGGGTGTATCGCGCCCGCCGCACAACGGCATCCTGCCGACCCCGAAAGGCTTTCGGTCCCCTTGGACCGCAAACCTTCAGAGGACTTTTGATGCAAGACCATTTTCGGACGCCGAACCGGCTACCACTTCGGCGGAAAATGGTCTGTGGCGCCGCCCTTTCGGCCCCGGAGACTTTGAATGGCTGATCCGGCCAGCGGCGCCCCCGAGGCGGCGGAGGATTCGCTGCACGCCCCCCATAAGGACAGCTTCCGCGCCCTTGCGCTCGGGGCGATCGGCGTGGTGTTCGGCGATATCGGCACCAGCCCGCTCTACGCCATGCGCGAGGCGCTGCATCATACCAAGGACACGGTCTCCAACGAGCTCGCGGTGCTGGGCGTGGTGTCCCTGGTGACCTGGGCGCTGATCCTGATCGTCACCATCAAGTACGTCGTCTTCCTGATGCGCGCCGACAACAAGGGCGAGGGCGGCACCCTGGCCCTGATGGCCCTGGCGCAGCGTTCCCTCGGACGGCGGTCGACGGCGGTGTTCTTCCTGGGCGCCGTGGGGGCCGCGCTGTTCTACGGCGACGGCATCATCACCCCGGCCGTCTCGGTGCTCTCGGCCATCGAGGGCCTTAAGGACGCGCCGGGCATCGGCCACCGGATGGGCCCGTTCGTGGTGCCGATCTCGGCGGCCATCCTGGTGGCCCTGTTCATGGTCCAGGCCAAGGGTACCACCAGCATCGCCCGGTTCTTCGGGCCTATCACCGCCGTGTGGTTCCTGGTCCTGGCGGGGCTGGGCGCCTACCACATCGCCGACGACATCTCGGTCCTCCGCGCCCTCCTGCCCCACTACGGAGTGATCTTCCTCTGGGACAACGGCCTGCTGGGCTTCATCATCCTGGGCAGCGTCTTCCTGGCGGTGACCGGGGCCGAGGCCCTCTATGCCGACATGGGCCATTTCGGGAAGAAGCCGATCCAGGCGGCCTGGCTGATCCTGGTCCTGCCGTCCCTGCTGCTGAACTATCTGGGCCAGGGCGCCCTGGTGCTGTCGAACCCGGCGGCCCGCTCCAACCCCTTCTTCGAGATGATCCCGGAGGTCATCTATTGGCCGGTGCTGCTGCTGGCCACGGCGGCCACGGTGATCGCCTCCCAGGCCGTGATCACCGGCGCCTTCTCCATGACCCAGCAGGCGGTGCAGCTGGGCCTGTTCCCCCGCATCGACATCCGCCGCACCAGCGAGACCCAGGCCGGCCAGATCTATGTGCCCCAGGTCAACACCATCCTGATGATCGGGGTGCTGGTGCTGCTGTTCACCTTCCGCAGCT
The DNA here is from genome assembly GCF_042714595.1 of Phenylobacterium ferrooxidans. NCBI lineage: Bacteria > Pseudomonadati > Pseudomonadota > Alphaproteobacteria > Caulobacterales > Caulobacteraceae > Phenylobacterium > Phenylobacterium ferrooxidans. The sequence goes on from NZ_JAOTJD010000023.1 coordinate 10,103, forward strand.
CCTCCAACCTGGCGGCCGCCTACGGTATCGCGGTCACCGGATCGATGTTCATCGACACCCTGCTGTTTTTCGTGATCATCAAGCACATGTGGAAGCGGCCCACCTGGCAGGCCTGGCTGGCGGCGCTTGGCTTCGGCGCCCTGGACGTGACCTTCATCTCCTCGAACCTGCTGAAGATCCCGGAGGGAGCCTGGCTGCCCCTGGTGTTGGGGCTGGTCCTGGTGGTGATCATGTGGACCTGGACCCGCGGCGCCCAGATCCTCTCCGACAAGACGCGGCGCGATTCCGTGCCCCTGCTGGAACTGTCGGAAATCCTCAAGGCTCGTGCCCCGCACCGGGCGCCGGGCACGGCCATCTTCCTGACCTCCGATCCGGAGGTGGCGCCCGTGGCCCTCATGCATAACCTCAAGCACAACAAGGTCCTGCACGAGAAGAACATCATCCTGACCGTCCACACCGCCGAGACCCCGCGGGTGAAGGAGGACAACCGGGTGACGATCGAGCCGATCAACGACGACTTCAAGAAGGTGATCATCAACTACGGCTTCATGGAGAGCCCGAACCTGCCCAAGGCGCTCGGTCTCTGCCGCAAGCTGGGCCTGAAGTTCGACATCATGGCCACCAGCTTCTTCCTGGGCCGCCGCTCGGTGGTGGCCTCAGCTCAGTCGGGCATGCCGCTGTGGCAGGACAAGCTGTTCATCTTCCTGATGCGCAACGCCGCCAATCCGACCGACTTCTACAAGATCCCGCCCGGCCGCGTGGTCGAGCTCGGCACCCAGGTGACTGTCTGATGCTGCTGGCCCTCCTGGGCGACGCCCTGTGGATCATCTCGCTCTCAATCATGGCGTCCACAACGCGGGCGGCCTGGGGCCGGATCGATCCGGAAACCAAGGTGCCCCTGCAGTTCGCCCTGAGCGGCAAGCCGACCTTCCGGGTGAAGCGGAATCTCGCCCTCCTGGCCATCCCGACCGCAGCCTTCTTCCTGGGGCTGGCCCTGGTGGCGTTCAACCGCAACGCCGCCGCCAGCCTGGAGCACTCGGTGATCCTGTTTGGCGTGCGGGCCACCGCGGCGGCCCTTATCGCGGTCGGCCACCTGCGCTGGCTGAAGGCCGCCCTGGACCAGTTGCAGAGCGAAGGCGCGCTCAAGCCTTGATACGCCGGGCCTTTGGCCCCTATACGCCCGCGACGTCCACTTCCTGCCGAAAGTCCGCATGCCCATGTCCAAGCCCGCGATCAAGAAAGTCGTCCTGGCCTATTCCGGCGGGCTCGACACCTCGATCATCCTGAAGTGGCTGCAGACCGAGTATGGGGCGGAGGTCATCACCTTCACCGCTGACCTGGGTCAGGGCGAGGAGCTGGAACCCGCCCGCGCCAAGGCCCTGGCCGCCGGGGTGAAGCCCGAGAACATCTTCATCGAGGATGTGCGCGAGGAGTTCGTCCGCGACTTCGTCTTCCCGATGTTCCGCGCCAACACGGTCTATGAAGGCCAGTACCTGCTGGGCACCTCCATCGCCCGGCCGCTGATCGCCAAGCGCCAGATCGAGATCGCCCGCAAGATGGGCGCCGACGCCGTCAGCCATGGCTCCACCGGCAAGGGCAACGACCAGGTCCGCTATGAGGTGGCCTACTACGCCCTGGAGCCGGACATCCACGTGATCGCGCCCTGGCGGGAGTGGGACTTCAAGAGCCGCGAGGCCCTGCTGGACTTCGCCGAGAAGCACCAGATCCAGATCGCCAAGGACAAGCGCGGCGAGGCGCCCTTCAGCGTCGACGCCAACCTCCTGCACTCGTCCTCCGAGGGCAAGGTCCTGGAGGACCCCGCGGTCGAGGCGCCCGAGTTCGTCTATATGCGCACCATCGCCCCGGAGGACGCGCCCGATAAGGCCACCGTCTTCACGATGGACTTCGAGAAGGGCGACCCGATCGCCATTGACAGCGTGACCATGAGCCCGGCCACCCTGCTCACCCGGCTGAACGAGCTGGGCCACGCCAACGGCGTCGGCCGGCTGGACCTGGTGGAGAACCGCTATGTCGGGATGAAGTCCCGTGGCGTCTACGAGACGCCGGGCGGGACCATCCTGCTGGCCGCCCACCGGGGCATCGAGTCCATCACCCTGGATCGTGGCTCCATGCACCTGAAGGACGAGCTGATGCCGCGCTATGCGGAGCTCATCTACAACGGCTTCTGGTTCACCCCGGAGCGCGAGATGCTGCAGGCCGCCATCGACCACAGCCAGGCCATGGTCTGCGGCCAGGTGACGGTGAAGCTCTACAAGGGCAATGTCACCGTCATCGGCCGCACCAGCCCCTACTCCCTCTACGACCAGGACCTGGTCACCTTCGAGGAGGGCAAGGTGGCCTATGACCACAACGACGCGTCGGGCTTCATCAAGCTGAACGCCCTGCGCCTGCGCGTGGCCGCCAAGCGGGACAAGCGCGTCAAGGGCTGACCACAGCCCCTTCGGCAGACAGCAAAACGCCCGCCTCCGGATCTGGAGGCGGGCGCTTCTGTTTGAGAAGAGATTAAGGGGCCGGGCGCAGGACCCGGGGGCCGATATTGTCCATCACGGCGCGGGCGTCGAAGGCGCGGGTGTCACCCTCCGGCTTGCGGCCGCGATGCATGACGATCTCGGCGCTGGCCTCGAACCTCTCCACCGTGCGGACATCCATCCGGTCGGCCCAGAAGGGGTCGCCGAAGAAGGGGTCCCACGAGCGCCAGCCGTAGCCGCCGCCGTAGTAGCGCCAGGACGGACGCCAGTAGTTGTATCCGGGGCCGTACCAGGGCCGGTAGAAGGGATCGGGTTCGATATAGGTCCGCGCGTTGCGGTCGGTCTGGCGATCCACCACCGAGAACCAGTCATAGCCCTGGGCGACAGTCAGCTCGGCGGCGCGGTAGAGCAGATAGCCCTCCACGGTCTCGCGCGAGGTCATGCTGTTGCCGGCGAAATTGACCCGGAAGCGGTCGGCGTCGAGCCGCACCTCCGAGAAGCCGCCAGAGGTGGCCTGGCCGCGGATATTGGGCTGGTAAGGGGTTGCGGTGGCGCAGGCCCCGAGGGTGGCCGCGAGCACGGCGCTGGCGGCGAGGGCGGCAAGTCGGCGGGTCATGATGGGCGCCTGGGTTGAACGTCTGGAATATAACAACCGAACACATGGGCGTAATTTTGGTTGCCGCCAAGCATTTGATGTCAAAGTCGAAATGACAGAAGTCGGGGCGCGCCCACCTTGAAATCGGGCGCGCCCCAGGTTTGTCTTCGGGGGAGGAAGCCCGCCCGACGCTGGGGAGCGCCGGGACAGGATCTCGTCAGGCCAGGATCAGAATTCCTCCCAATCCTGGGTCTTTGGCTGGGCGGCCGCGCCGGCGCGGAAGTCGCCCATCAGACGGCGCAGTTCGACGGCCTCGCCGGTCAGGGCGTGGGCCGCCGCGGTGGATTGCTCCACCATGGCGGCATTCTGCTGGGTCACCTCGTGCATCTTGTTGACGGCGGCGTTGACCTCGTTGAGGCCGACCGCCTGTTCCTTGGCCGCGGCCGCGATCTCGCCCACCAGGCCGTCGATCTCGTCGACCTGGGCCACCAGCATCTCCAGGGCCTGGCCGGTCTTTCCCACCAGCTGCACGCCGGAACCCACCTGGGTCAACGACGTGCTGATCAGGGCCTTGATCTCCTTGGCCGCCTCGGCCGAGCGCTGGGCGAGCGCCCGGACCTCGGAGGCGATCTCGTCGATCACCCCGATGATCTGGGTGGGGGACTTCTCGATTTCGCCCATGGCCAGGACGGCCTGGCGGACAAGGTTGGGAACTTGCGGCCGCAGATTCTCGCCCGACCTAGTGGCGAAGGGCCATCAGGCAGGCGGCGCTGATCAGAAGCAGGCCGACGACGGCCTGGAATCCGCGCCGGAACCGGGGTTCTGTCATCCGGCGGGCCAGGGCCGCGCCGCCCAGGCCATAGGCGCTCATCGCGATCACGTCGAAGACGATGGTGCCGCAGGCGAAGCTGGCCAGCTGCAAGGGCAGGGGACGGTCCGGATCCAGGAAGGGCGGCAGGACGGCGGTGAAGAACAGGATCGCCTTGGGATTGGAGATCTGCACCGTGAAGCCGTCGCGCCAGGCGTGGGCCCCGGGCTGGATGGAGGCGGGTTTGAGTTCGCCCATGGTCTCGATGCGCGCGGCCAGCAGGCTCTTGAGGCCCAGCCAGGCGACATAGGCGGCCCCGGCGTAGGCGATCAGGTGGAAGACCTGGGGAAAGGCCAGGACCGCGGCGCCCAGCCCCATGGCGGCCACGCCGAACCAGACCAGGGTCGCGCTGTTCATGCCGGCGACGGCGATCAGGGCGGCCCGCTTGCCGCGCTCGGCCCCGATGGCGATGGCGAAGACGTTGGCCGGACCGGGGGTGACGGCCATCACCGCCATGACGCCCAGGAAGGTCGCATAGCGGGCGGGGTCGACCGGGAGCATTGTGGGCCTGGAGCGCTAAGGAGAGAAAAGCTGCGGTAGCCCCGAGTTAATCCCTATTGCGCCGCTGGGAAAGGTCCGCGAAACGGAAATCGGAAGTGGGGACTCATGAGCTCTGAATTCTGGTTATTCGTGGCCGTGGGCTTCGCCGCCCAGCTCGTCGATGGGGCGTTGGGCATGGCCTATGGGGTGATCTGCTCCACGGTCCTGCTGGCCCTGGGGGTGAGCCCGGCCAACGCCTCGGCCAGCGTGCATGCCGCCAAGGTGTTCACCGGCGCGGCCTCGGCCATCAGCCACATCTATCACCGCAATGTCGGCTGGCGGTTGCTGCTGTTGCTGGCCCTCGGCGGGGTGCTGGGCGGGATCGTCGGGACCTACCTGCTGACCTCCATCGATGGCGAGGTGATCAAGCCCTATGTCGTGGGCTGGCTGGGCCTCATGGGCCTGGTGATCCTCTACCGGGCCTGGCGCCAGGCCCGGCCCAAGCTGTTCTCCTGGCGGCTGCCCTTCCCGCTGGGCCTGACCGGCGGCTTCTTCGACGCGGTCGGCGGCGGCGGCTGGGGCCCGGTGGTGACCTCGACCCTGCTGGGCAGCGGCGCCGACCCGCGCCAGGCGATCGGCACCACCAACACCGCCGAGTTCTTCATGTCGGTGGCGGTCTCGGCGGCCTTCATCACCGCGCTGCTCACCGGCCACTGGGAGACCACGGGCCTGACCGACCATCTGTGGTCGGTGGTGGGGCTGATCGCCGGCGGCGTCGTGGCCGCGCCGGTCGCCGGCTGGGCCACCAAGGTGCTGCCGCACCGCGCCCTGACCTGGCTGGTGGGCGTCCTGGTGACCGGCCTCGCCGCCTGGCAGGCCTGGATGCTGTTCGTCTAGACCGTGGCGGTCTGGACCATGGCCCAGATCACGCGGCCCAGGGCCCCGAACAGCAGGATGGCGGCGGCCAGCATCTGGATCACGAAGCCGGCCTCCCGCTTGCCGGGATCGGCCACATAGCCCAGCGCATAGATGATGCGCCCGATGATCCACACCACCCCCAGGGCCGCGGCGACGCGGTCGTCCCAGTAGATGGCGAACAGCCACAGGCCCGCCAGGAAGATCGGCAGCCACTCCAGGGTGTTGTAGTGGACCCGGATATTGCGCTCTAGGTGGGGGTCGCCGTGCATGGCCGGCGCGTCGATGCCGGAAACTTTACGCGCGCCGCCCACCCGCAGGCCCATCCAGACATAGACGAGCAGGGCCACGATGGTGACGATGGCGACTTCGTAGTGCGGTTGCATGTCTTCCCCCGATTTCCCTCCGGCGCCTCGGCGGCCGGTTGCGGCCAAGGTGGCACGCGTCGAGGCCCGCGGGAACCTTCTCCCCGTCTCGTGGTGTTTCAGTCCGTCGACGGAAACGTCTGGAGGTTCCGATGCAGGTCGAATCCGCCGCTATCAGCGCCATTCGCTACGACCATGACCGCGCCAAGCTGTTCGTGCGGTTCCACGATGGCGACGAGTACGTCTACGTGGGCGTTCCGGGCGAGGTGCATCGCAGCTTCGTCGAGGCCGACTCCAAGGGCCGGTTCTTCGCCTACGAGATTCGCGACCAGTATCCCTACAACAAGCTTGAAGCCTGAATCAGAAACGCCCGCGTCCTTGCGGAGGCGGGCGTCTGATGGTCTTGGCGGTGAGGCTTGGCCCCTACTTCCGCTTCTGCTTGCGGGCGGCGTAGCGCAGGTCGCGGGCTTCTTTCTGCTTGGCGCGCAGATCCAGGTCACGGGCTTCCTGGGTGATGGCCTCGTCCTCGATGCGCAGGCGCTCGGCCTCGGCGGCGACGGCGCGCTTGGCTTCGCGCTCGGCGTTGCGCTCGGCGCGGACCTTCTCGAGCTCGGCGGCCTCGGCGGCCTTGCGGGCTTCGATATTGGGGTCGGTGACGGTGGGCTTGGGCTTGAAGCGTTCCAGCAGCGCCTTCTTGGCCGCGGCGGAGGTCGCCTGGCGGTCGGCGTGCTTCATGCCTTTAGGTTCGAACATGCGGTCTTAAGGTTCCTAGTCAGGGCCCGGTTCCCGTTCGCCGTCCCCTCCCCCGGATGGGGAGGTACGCCGGGCCTGCGGGTCGATCGAATTTCTGGAGCGGGCGAAGAGATTCGAACTCTCGACCCCAACCTTGGCAAGGTTGTGCTCTACCACTGAGCTACGCCCGCACTCCGTGAAACCGATCCCCGTGAGGATTGGCCCCGAAATTCGAGAGCGGGCTTATGGCAGAGGGTCCGGGGCTTGGCAAGCAGGGCTGGTCTCTATTGTCGTATTTCTCAGCCCATGAAGCGCGGGGCCTTGAGGCGGCGCTTATTGACGTGGTCCTTCGGGGCCTCGTTTTCGATCTCCGGCGGGAACTCGCCCTTGAAATAATAGCGCTGCCAGGCCTCCTTGGTGGCCTCGGGATCGAGGCGGAAGATCCTGGCGTTGAACTCCGCCCGATGCTTCTCCCAGACGTCGTACTGGTCGCGCAGTTCGGGGTTACGGCTCATGGACTTGATCACCGGCTGCACCTGGGCGAGCTGCTTGTCCTGGGTCAGGGTGATGAAGCAGAAGGGCTCGCCCTTCTCGAAGCGGACCTTGCCCGGCCGGGTGAAGATCCAGTTCATCGTGAAGGGGAAGGGCAGCCAGTCGGTCTCCACCAGGCCGGCCAGGGGCTGGATGCCGTCCTTGACGTGATTGGGCGGGCCCTGGACGATCATCGACCAGCCCGGCGGGGTGCGGAACAGGTAGCCGGGGTGGAAGGTCACGACGCCGTGGCTGAAGTGGCTTTTGACGAAGTTGTGGAAGTCGGGGTGCGGGTAGTCGGTCTTCAGCTTGATGTCGTCCTGGTGCGTCCCCCCGGTCCACTCGGCGGTGAAGGCCATGGGGCAGAGGATTTCCCAGCCGGTGGTGTTGGCCATGGAGAGCGGCAGGCAGCGATAGGGATGGCGCTCGGCGAAATGGTCCATCCAGGCGCGCTGCGGCCGGCCCGGCACGATCTCCGGCGGGCGCTCGGCGGTGGGATAGCACTCAAGTTCCATGGTCGGGCCTCAGACTGTGACGAACCTCAGGTCTAGCCAGCCTGTCCCGCCCGCGTCCAGTTCGCTAATCATCCCGGCATGAAGACACGCCCTGACCTGATCGCCTTCCTCGACGCCCAAGGGATCGACCACGCCACCACCGAGCACGAGGCTGTGTTCCGGGTGGGGGAAGGCGAGGAGATCAAGCACGGCATAGCCGGCGCCCACACCAAGAACCTGTTCCTGAAGGACGCCAAGGGCCGGCTGTGGCTGATCTCGGCCCAGGACAGCACGGTGATCGACCTCAAGCGCCTGCACCCGGTGATCGGTTCGGCCAGGCTCTCCTTCGGCAGCGCCGACCTGATGGCCGACGCGCTCGGGGTGACGCCGGGGTCGGTCACCGCCTTCGCCATGATCAACGACACCGACCGGCGGGTGACCTTCGTGCTGGACCGGGCGCTGGCCCAGGCCGAACAGGTAAATTTTCATCCCCTGACCAACACCGCCACCACCACGGTGAGCCAGGCGGGGTTGCGAAAATTCTTTGCGGGGCTTGGGATTTCGCCCCTCGTGGTGGATTTCACCACCCTGTCGGTGGTGGAGGATGGTTTCGTCCGTTGAAGACCGCGCCGCTTGGGACCATTTTAGCCGCCACGACGTTCAAACCCCTTAGACGGGAAAGACCAGAGCCATGACCTTGATCGGCGAAACCGCCCCCAACGCCGGTGGCGATCTCATCATCGACGGCAGCGACGCCGGCTTCATGGCCGATGTGATCGAAGCCTCCAACGCCGTTCCGGTGATCGTCGACTTCTGGGCGCCCTGGTGCGGCCCGTGCAAGCAGCTCGGCCCCTCCATCGAAAAGGCGGTGCTGGCGGCCAAGGGCAAGGTCAAGCTGGTGAAGATCGACATCGACAAGCATCCGCAATTCGCCGGCCAGCTGCGCGTGCAGTCGATCCCGGCGGTCTTCGCCTTCTCCGGCGGTCGGCCCATCGACGGCTTCATGGGCGCCCTGCCCGACAGCCAGGTGAAACAGTTCGTCGACCGCATCGCCGGCCAGGCCCCGGCCAACGAGGCCGACGAGCTGCTGGCCATGGCCAAGGAGTCCCTGGACCTGGGCGACCTGGGCGGCGCGGCCCAGGCCTTCGCCCAGGTGCTGCAGGCCGATCCGGCGAACCTGAAGGCCATCGGCGGGCTCGCCCGCGTCTACCTGCAGGGCGGCGACGCCGAGAAGGCCCGGGAGATCGCCGACATGGCCCCGGAAGGCGCCAAGGACCCCGATCTGGACAGCGTGCGCGCGGCGCTCACCCTGGCCGACGCCGCGCCGGAGGAGACCTCGGACCTGGAAAAGCGCATCGCCGCCGATCCCGATGACCATGAGGCCCGCTACGAACTGGCCACGGCGCTCGCCGGCCGTGGGGCCTGGGAGGCGGCTTCCGATCACCTGCTGAAGATCATCGAGGCCGACCGGACCTGGAACGACGAGGCCGCCCGCAAGCAGCTGATCACCATTTTCGAGGCCGCCGGGCCAGGCTCGGACATTGCGCGCTCCGGCCGGCGGCGGCTGTCGGCGATCCTGTTCTCATGAAGGGTGAGCGAGCCATACCGGGCGGCTATCAGAGCCGTTCGGATCTGCCGCAGGTGATCCCGGTCTTTCCCCTGGACGGCGCCCTGCTGCTGCCCGGCGGCGAACTGCCCCTGCGGATCTTCGAGCCCCGCTACCTGAACCTGGTGGACGACGTCATGGCCGGCGACCGCATGATCGGCATGGTCCAGACGAGGGCCGGCGGCGAGCGGACCCGGCCCAACCTCGCCCATGTCGGCTGCGCTGGCCGCATCACCAGCTTCAACGAGACCTCCGACGGCGCCTATCTGATCACCCTGACCGGCGTCTGTCGCTTCGAGGCCGGCGAGGAACTGGCGGTGAAGACTCCCTATCGGCAGGTGCGCACGACCTTCGCCCCCTTCTTCGGCGACCTGGCCGACGAGGAGGTCGATACCGACGAGTTCGACCGCAAGCGCTTCGCTGTCGCGCTGAAGAAGTACCTGAACCGCCGCGAGCTCGACATCGACTGGGACACCGCCGAGACCGCGCCCCTGGAAAGCCTGGTCACCAGCCTGGCCATGGGCCTGCCCTTCGAGCCCCTGGAAAAGCAGGCCCTTCTGGAGGCGCCGACCCTCGTCGAGCGCGTTGACGCCCTGACCACCCTGCTGGAGATCGACGCCCTGGAAGACGGCGATGACGCCGGCCACTCCATGCAGTAGGAAGGCGCCCATGACGCAGCCCCTCCCCGCCCTCACCGTGGACATCGATCCGCGCCTGCTGGAAATCCTGGTCTGCCCGGTGACCCACGGCCCGCTGACCTATGACCGCGACAAGGCCGAACTGGTCTCCAAGTCCGCCAAGCTGGCCTATCCGATCCGTGACGGTGTGCCGATCATGCTGCCGGAAGAGGCCCGGGAACTGACCGACTAGAAGGCGAGCACCCGGCGCACGCTCTCCTCGACGGTGGGCGCGTCGGTGATTTCAAGAACGGGGCAGGTCAGGCCTGAGAGCCAGGACCTGTGGCTGGCCAGGCTGCGGCCACCGTTGGAACCGTCGTCATAGCCCCCCGACCAGGTCATGAATTTCTGGTGGGTCTCGTGCATGTCGCCGCCCGGCCCGATGCGGGGCCCGTAGCGTCCGCGTTCCCGGGCGAGGCTTCGAGCCATGCGGATCTCGGGGTCCAGATACAGGAAGACCACCAGGTCGAAGCGATCAACCACCTCCAGCCCCCAAGACAGCAGGGAGCCGGAGATCACCCAGGGGCCGTCGGCCGGCAGGGCGGCCTTCAGCATCGGCAGTCGGTCCTCCTGCGGCCGCTGGGTGGTGAAGGGCGGCTCGGTGGGCAGCCAGAAGAAGTGGTCGCTGTCCTGGTGGGGCACGTCCATGGCCTGAGCCAGGGCGGCGCCCAGGGTCGTGGTCCCGGAGCCCGAGGCTCCGACGATATGGATGCGCTGCGCGGCCATGCCCACTCTCCCTGGCCCCTCAGGTACCGGCGCCCCCCGGGGGATGGCCACCATGGGGCCTTTTAGAGCGCCTCGCCCCGCAGCAGCCGGGGCAGATCGCCGGAGGCTCCGCCCGCGTCGTGCATGAAGAAGCGGCGGGCGGGGCCGATCCGGTTGACCACCGACATGCCGGCCCCCCGCGCCAGGCGCAGCAGGGGATTGTCGTTGGAGAACAGCCGCACGAAGACGTCGGTCGCCGCCGCCAGCATGATGTTGTCGAAGCTGCGCCAGCGAGCGTAGCGCTCCAGCACCAGCTCCGAGCCGATGTCCTCCCCCAGGCGCGCGGCCTCCACCAGCACCTGAGCCAGGGCCGCGGCGCCCTTCAGCCCCAGGTTCAGGCCCTGGCCGGCGATCGGATGGACGCCGTGGGCCGCGTCCCCCAGCAGGGCGGCGCGGGGGGCGCACAGCCGCTCGGCCAATTGCAGGGAAAGCGGATAGGTGAAGACCGGGCCCTCCACCGTGGCCTCGCCCAGGAGGGGCCCGAACCGGCGCCGCAGATGGGCGTGGAAAATCTCCGGCCGCGCGGCTTTCAGGGCGGCGGCCTTGGCCCTGGGCTCTGTCCAGACCAGGCTGGCGCGGTCGTCGGTCAGGGGCAGGATGGCGAAGGGGCCGCCGGGCAGGAAGAATTCGTGGGCCACGCCCTCGTGAGGCCGTGAAAGTTTCACCGTCGCCACCACCCCGGTCTGCGGATAGTCCCAGCCGATGGCGTTGATCTTCGCCGCCGCGCGGACCACCGAATTGCGGCCCTCGGCCCCCACCACCAGCGGCGCGGTCAGCACCCGACCGTCCTCCAGGGTCACCCGGGCGCAGGCGCTCTCGAACGCCACGGAGGCGACCCGGGCCGGGGCGAGCACGGTGATGCCCGCCTTTTCAACGGCCTTGGCCAGGGCGGCGCGAGAGCGGCGGTTCTCCAGCAGGTAGCCGAGCGGCTCGCCATCGGAGCGGTCAGCGATCTCTGCGGAGTCGAAACGCAGGTAGAACGGTGAAGGGTTTCCCGCCGAGGCCCCCGGGCTGCGGCCGTCCGTCACCAGGATCTGTTCGATCCGCTGGGCGTGGGGCTCGATATCCTGCGCCAGACCCAGGGCGCGCCACTGGCGGAAGCTGGCGAAGGCGATGGCCGAGGACCGCCCGTCGAAGGTCGGCGCCAGCTGCGCGTCGAAGACGATGGGGTCAATCAGCAGCGGCGTCAGGCCGCCCTGCTTCAGGGCCAGCGCCAGGGTCGCCCCGGCCATGCCGGCCCCGGCTATGATCACGTCGGCGTCGAAGGTCTCGCTCATGGCCCGATATGCCGACGAACGGGTGTGGGCGTCCAGCCCCGGGATCACCCGATTGTTGGACGCCTGCGTCCAATTATCCATTGCCGAGAGGTCACCTGAATGTTTCCTGGACTGAGCGGTCCAGTTTTAGCGGCCGGCAGTTGGGGATAGGCGTATGGCGGGCATGCTGAAGACTCGACGGATGACGCTCGCCGTGGTCGCCCTGGTGGCTCTCGCCCTGGCGGTGGGCGGCGGACTCTGGTGGGCCAACAAGCAGAAGTACGAGTCCACCGACAACGCCTTCATCGCCGCCGACAAGGTGTCGGTGGCCCCGCAGGTCGACGGCTATGTCGCCCAGGTGCTGGTGGAGGACAACCAGAGGGTCGCCGCGGGCCAGGTGGTGGCGCGGCTGGACGCCGCCAGCCTGCAGGCCAAGCTCGCCCAGGCGGTCGCCAACGCCGCCGCCCTCGACGCCGCCGTGCGCGGGGTCGACGACAAGTCGGCCCTGGAGACCGCCATGATCGCCCAGAAGGCGGCGGGCTTGGATTCCGCCCACGCCCAGGCCCAGATGGCGACCGCCGAGCTGAACCGGTACGGGGCCTTGGCCAAGCAGGGCTGGGTCTCGTCGCAGCGGGCCCAGTCGGCCAAGGCCGCCGCCAGCACGGCGGCCGCCGGTGTCGCCCAGGCCCAGGCCGCCCTGGCGGCCGAGCGCCGAGCCGCCGAATCCTTGGGTTCGGCGCGAGACCAGACCTTCGCCCAGGCCCAGGCGGCCCACGCCGCCGTCGACTCGGCCCGCATCGATGTCTCCCGCACAGAGATCCGCGCGCCGGTGGCCGGGGTTGTGGGCGCCAAGGCCGTGCGGCCGGGACAGTATGTCCGACCGGGCTCCAACCTCATGAGCATCGTGCCCCTGGGCCAGGCCTATGTGGTGGCCAACTTCAAGGAGACCCAGGTCTCGCGCCTGCGGATCGGACAGCCGGTGGAGATCCGCGCCGACGCCTTCGGCAAGCAGGTCATCCGCGGCCATATCGACAGCTTCGCGCCGGCCACCGGCTCGGAATTCGCCCTGATCCCCGTGGAGAACGCCGTCGGCAACTTCACCAAGATCGCCCAGCGCCTGCCGGTGAAGATCGCCGTCGATCCCACGGAGCCCCTGGCCGGGGCTCTGCGGCCCGGCCTGTCGGTGGAGGTGAAGGTCGACGTGCGCAAGGCCGCCGGCCTGGGCTTCGCCGACGCCACGCCCCCCACCGAACTCGTCCGCCGCGGCGTCTCGCGCTGACCCGCCGTGGCTGACGCCGCCGTCATAGCCCCCGCCCAACCAGGCGCGCCCGGAGGTCACGTCACCGCCAGCGGGGCGGTCGACTGGACCAAGGTGTTCCTCGGCTTCGGGGGCATGGTCATCGGCCAGTTCATGGCCGTGCTCGACGTCCAGATCGTCGCCTCCTCCCTGGCCCAGATCCAGGCCGGCGTGGGCGCCAGCGCCGACCAGATCAGCTGGGTGCAGACCATCTACCTGCTGGCCGAGGTGGTGATGATTCCGCTGGCCGCCTACTTCTCCAAGATGTGGGGCACCCGGCCCTTCTTCATGGCCGCCACGGTGGTGTTCATCGCCGCCTCGATCCTCACCGGCATGGCCACCTCCTTCGAGATGATGATCGTCACCCGCGCCATACAGGGCCTGGCCGGGGGCGCCATGATCCCCCAGGTGTTCGCCGCGGCGATGACGGTCTTCCCACTGGAGCGCCGGATCACCGCCAATGTGGTGGTGGGCCTCATCGTCACCCTGGCGCCCACCATCGGCCCCACGGTGGGGGGGCATCTCACCGACGCCTTCGGCTGGCGGTGGCTGTTCTACATCAACGTGATCCCCGGCCTGCTGTCGCTGTTCCTGGTGGCGCGGTACGCCGACTTCGACAAGGGCGACCCCAGCCTGGCCAAGGGCATCGACTGGACGGGCCTGGCCTTCATGGCGGTCTTCCTGCTCAGCATGCAGTACGTGCTGGAGGAGGGCTCCGGCGAAGGCTGGCTGAAGGACGACGCGATCCTCTGGCTCTCGGTGCTGGCGGCCCTGGCCGGGGCGGCCTTCGTCTGGCGACAGCTCACCTATCGACAGCCCATCGTCTCCCTGGCCCCCTTCAGCGACCGGAACTTCGTCATCGGCACGGTGATGAACTTCGTCTCCGGCATGAGCCTCTATTCCGGGACCTTCGTCCTGCCCCTCTATCTGGCCCAGGTGCGGGACTATTCCCCGGGCCAGGTGGGGACCACCATGCTGGTCTCGGGCCTGGCCATGTTCCTGGCCGCCCCCATCGCAGGCCGGGTGATCCGCGCCATGGACCTGCGGATCGGCATGGTGCTGGGCTTTTCCCTGGTGGGGATCGGACTGGGCCAGGGCATCCACGTCGGCGACGACTGGGGCTTCAACGAGTTCCTGGTGCTGCAGGTCTGCCGGGGCCTGGGCGCCATGATCGCCATGATCGCCGCCTCCCAGATGAGCATCTCCACCCTGCCGCTCAGCATGATGAAGGACGGCTCTGGACTGCTGAACCTGATCCGCAATGTTGGCGGGGCGGTGGGCCTGGCCATGGTGACCACCATCCTGTCGCGGATGAGCGCGGTCCACATGGGAACATTGTCGGCCTCCTTGAACAGCGGCAGCCTCGAGGCCCAGGAAATGATGACCCGGCTGGCGGCGATGATGCAGGCCGCAGGCGCGCTGGACCCCCAGGGCGGCATGTACAAGATGATGGGCATGATGCTGCAGCGGAAGGCCCTGGTGATGGCCTTCGCCGACGTCTTCATGTTCCTGACCATCGGGTGCGCCGCGGCCGTGGTCCTGGCTCTCCTGGCCCGCCCCGCCCCGGCCGCTCCGGCCCAGCCGCCGGGAAGCCGCTGATGCCCCGCCTGGCCGGACAGATCGATCTCGCCAAGGGGGAGGCCATTCTCGACGCCGCCGTACAGGTGCTCGGGGAACGGGGGCTGGCCGCCTCCATGGAGGAGATCGCCCGCCGCGCCGGGGTCTCCAAGCAGACGATCTACAACCACTACGGATCCAAGGCCGAGCTGGTCCGCGCCCTGGTCCACCGCCGCGTCGCGGGCATCACCGCGCCCCTGGAGATGCCGGGCGCCGACGAACATCCCGAGCAGGCCCTAACGGCCTTCGCCCGCGAGATGCTGCACGCCCTGATCAATCCCCGCGCCAACACCATGATGCGGGTCTACATCTCCGGCGCCACCGAGGCGCCCGACGTGGCCCTGGCGGTGTTCGAGGCCGGGCCCAAGGCCTCGCGGGGCCGCCTCGCCGACTTCCTCGCCCGGGAACACGCCGACGGCCGCCTGGCCGTGGACGATCCGGCCATGGCGGCGGAGTTCTTCGGCGGCATGGTGGTGGGCACCTACCAGCTGGCCGGCTTCCTCGGGGTGGACCTAGGCCTGACCCACCCTCAGATCGAGGTGATCGCCCTGGAGGCCGCCCGCCGCTTCCTGCGGGCCTACAGCCTTTAAGCCTCGGCCCCGAAGTCGTCGGGCAGGCCGATCATGTGGAAGCCGGCGTCCACATGCACCACCTCGCCGGTGGTGGAGCGACCGAGGTCCGACAGCAGCCAGAGCGCCGCGCCGGCCACCCCCTCCATCGAGGTGTCCTCCTTCAGGGCCGACATGGCCCGGCCCTGGGACAGCTTTTCCCGGCCCCCGGCGATGCCCGCCAGCGACAGGGTGCGCATGGCCCCGGCCGAGATGGCGTTGACCCGGATCTTCGCCGGGCCCAGGTCGCGGGCGGCGTAGCGGGTGGCGGCCTCGAGGCCCGCCTTGGCCACCCCCATGGTGTTGTAGTTGGGGATCACCCGCTCCGAGCCGAGATAGGTCATGCAGATGATCGAGCCGCCGTTCGGCATCAGCCGCGCCGCCCGTTTGGCGCAGTCGACGAAGCTGAACACCGAGATGTCCATGGCCTGGAGGAACCCCGCCCGGGTGGTGTTCTCCACGAAGGAGCCCTTGATCTCGTCCCGAGGCGCGTAGGCGATGGAGTGGACGAAGAAGTCGAGGCTCCCCAGATCGGCCTCGATCGTCGCGAAGGCCGCGTCCATCTGAGCGTCGTCGGTGGCGTCCACCGCCACCACGGTCTTGACCCCGATGCTGTCGGCCAGGGGCTGCACCCGGCGCTCCATCCCCGGCAGGTGCAGGAAGGCCAGCTCCGCCCCCTGGGCCGCCAGCTGGGCCGAGATGCCCCAGGCGATGGACTGGTGGTTGGCGACGCCGATCACGACGCCCTTCTTGCCCTTCATCAGGTCGCCCCTGGGCAGGTCATAGTCCTCAGCCACGGCGGATCTCCTAAGGTTTGATGCGGTAACCCACGTGGCTCTGCTCGAAACCGAGCCGGTCATAGAAGCGGTGGGCGTCGGTGCGGGACTTGTGGGTGAAGAGCTCCACCGCCTGGCAGCCACGGGCGCGGGCCACCTCCAGGGCGTGGGCGATGAGTTGGGCGCCCAGGCCCTGGCTGCGCAAGGCGGTGTCCACGCGGACCCCCTCGATGAGGGCCAGGTCCGCGCCCTGGTTCGACAGGCCGGGGATGAAAGTCATCTGCAGGCAACCCACCACCGCCCCCTCAAGCTCTGCAACGGTAAGACTATTACCGTCGCTGGCCTCGATGCGGTCAAAGGCGGCGTAGTAGGTCTCGGGCAGCGGGTCTTCGAAGCGTTCCCGGCCTGAGCCGAGCGGATCGTCGGCCAGCAGTTCGACGATCCGCGCCACGTCCTCGCGGCGCGCGGGACGGAAGACCGGCGCCGCCAAGCCCCTAGACCCGGGCCATCACCAGGCAGCCGTTGGTGCCGCCGAAGCCGAAGCTGTTGGACATCACCGTCTCCACCTGCTGGTCCAGGCGCTTGCGCAGGATCGGCAGGTCGGCGAAGGCGGGGTCGAGGTTCTCGATGTGGGCGCTCTCGGCCAGGAAGCCGTTGTTGAGCATCAGCAGGGAATAGATCGCCTCCTGGGCGCCGGCCGCCCCCAGGCTGTGGCCGGTCAGCGACTTGGTGGACGAGATGTAGGGCGCCTTGTCCCCGAAGACCGAACGCACGGCCTCCATCTCCTTGATGTCTCCCACCGGGGTCGAGGTGCCGTGTGGGTTCAGGTAGTCGATCTTGCGCCCGCCCAGGTCGGCCATGGCCAGGTTCATGCAGCGGGCCGCGCCCTCGCCCGAGGGGGCGACCATGTCGAAGCCGTCGGAATTGGCGGCGTAGCCGACGATCTCGCCGTAGATCTTGGCCCCGCGCGCCTTGGCGTGCTCGTACTCCTCCAGCACCACCAGGCCGGCGCCGCCGGCGATGACGAAGCCGTCGCGGGCGGCGTCATAGGCGCGGCTGGCCACGGCCGGGGTGTCGTTGAAGTTGGAGCTCATGGCGCCCATGGCGTCGAACAGCACGCTGAGGGTCCAGTCGAGCTCCTCGGTGCCGCCGGCGAACACCACGTCCTGCTTGCCCATCAGGATCTGCTCGTAGCCGACCCCGATGCAGTGGGTGGAGGTGGCGCAGGCCGAGGAGATGGAGAAGTTCAGGCCCTTGATCCTGAACCAGGTGGCTAGGGTCGCCGAGGGTCCCGAGCTCATGGCCTTGGGCACCGCGAAGGGGCCCACGCGCTTGGGGCCGCGGGTCCTGGCCGTCTCGGCCGCCTCGATGATGGCCCTGGTGGAGGGGCCGCCCGAACCGACGATCAGGCCGGTGCGGACATTGGAGACCTCGGCCTCTTCCAGCCCGGAGTCGGCGATCGCCTGCTCCATGGCGATATGGGCGAAGCCCGTGCCCTGGGCCAGGAAGCGGGCCGCCCGGCGGTCCACAAGCGATTCCCAGTCCAGCTGGGGGCGGGCCTCCACCTGGCTGCGGAAGCCCAGCTCGGTATATTCCGGGGCGGCCCGGATACCCGACTTGGCCTCTTGCAGCGAGGCGAGGACCTCATCGGCGTTCACGCCAATGGAGGAGACGATACCAATACCCGAGACGACGACGCGGCGCATGTTTGCTCCCAGATCCGAACGGCCGTTTATCGTTGATAGAGACCGACGCGGAGGTCTTGAGCCCAGTAGATGGGCTCGCCATCGGCTTCGAGGATCCCGTCGCCGATGCCCATGACCAGGCGGCGGTTGATGACCCGCTTCATCTGGACCTTATACGTGACCTTCTTGATGTTCGGGGTCACTTCACCGCCGAACTTGACCTCGCCGCAGCCGAGCGCGCGACCGCGGCCCTTGCCGCCGATCCAACCCAGGTAGAAGCCCACCAGCTGCCAGAGAGCGTCGAGGCCCAGGCTGCCGGGCATGACGGGGTCGTTGATGAAGTGGCAGTCGAAGAACCAGAGGCTGGGATTGATGTCGAACTCAGCCTCGATATAGCCCTTGCCGTGCTCGCCGCCCTCGTCGGTGATCTTGGTCATGCGGTCGAACAGCAGCATCGGCGGCGCCGGCAACTGGGCGTTGCCCGGCCCGAACATCTCACCGCGCGCGCACGCCATGAGATCTTCGTAGCTGTAATTGTCCTTGGCTTTCACGCCCATGGTCATTCAGGTGGCCTTCCGGCTTTCAAAGAGGGTCAGGGCCTATCAGAGCCGGCCGCGTCGCTCAACGGCATTGGGGCTTGTCGTCGGTTCCCCAGAGGTCTGACGCCTGGGCCCAACCCGAGACGCCGTCCACCCGGAGCTTGCACCAAGCCTTGCTGTCACAGCGAACCAACGCGGCCAGGGAGCGAGCGTTCAAAATGGCGTGCACGGGGGCGTCGGGCTTGGCTGCGCTGCGCAGAGGCAGGGGGGCTGCTTGGGTGCGCATCACCATGCGGCGACCGTCGGTGGTGCGCCGGTGCACCCAGGCCAGGCCACGCTCAGGGTCGCAGATGCGCCGCCACTCGGTGTTTTCCGCCACCACCTGCACCGGCAGGCCCTTGACCCGATAGACCCACAGCAGCCGGTGATCGTCGCCGGGGCCGGCGCGGGCGTTCACCTCGTCGAATTTCAGGGCGACATAGCGGGGAACCGGCAGGCCCGATGGGGTCGGGCGCTCGGCCGCGGCCGCGCCCTGCGCCGCGCCGAGGCCCCAGAACAGGGCCGCCATAAAGATCGGCGCCCACGCCCGCGCGCTCATCGCCGTTTCCGCCTCGCCTTGGCCGCACATATGCCCTTTGCTAGAGGTTCATCTCACGACGCGCCATAGTCCCGCGCACCGCACGCCCTTTTTCGAGTTCCGCAAACCGCCCATGCCCGCCCGAAAGCCCAAAGTCATCGTCACGCGCAGGCTCCCCGATCCCGTGGAAACCCGGATGCGCGAACTGTTCGACACTCAGCTCAATCTCAATGACGAGCCCCTGGACCGCGCAGCCCTGGTCGCCGCCGTGCAGATCGCCGACGTCCTGGTCCCCACCATCACCGACAAGATCGACGCCGACCTGCTCAGCCACGCTGGGGACCAGCTGAAGCTGATCGCCAATTTCGGGGCGGGCGTGGACCATATCGACGTGGCCGCCGCCAATGCGCGCGGCATCAGCGTCACCAACACGCCGGGCGTATTGACCGAGGACACCGCCGACCTGACGCTGGCCCTGATGATGGCGGTGTCGCGCCGGATCGTGGAGGGCGCCAATGTGGCCCAGGCTGGCGGCTTCACCGGCTGGGCGCCCACCTGGATGATGGGGCGGCGGATTTCGGGCAAGCGGCTGGGGATCATCGGCATGGGCCGTATCGGCCAGGCCGTGGCGCGCCGGGCCAAGGCCTTCGGCATGCAGATCCACTATCACAACCGCAAGCCGGTCAGCCCCCGCATCGCCGAGGACCTGGAGGCCACCTATTGGGAGAGCCTCGACCAGATGCTGGCCCGGATGGACATCATCTCGGTCAACTGCCCCCACACGCCCGCCACCTACCACCTGCTCTCGGCCAGGCGGCTGAAGCTGATGCAGTCCCACGCCATCCTGGTGAACACCGCCCGCGGCGAGATCATCGACGAGGGCGCCCTGGCCGACCAGCTGACCAAGGGCGAGATCGGCGGCGCGGGCCTCGACGTCTTCGAGTTCGAGCCGGCCATCAATCCCCGCCTGCTGAAACTCCCCAACGCCGTCCTCCTGCCCCACCTGGGCTCAGCCACGGTGGAGGCCCGCACCGAGATGGGCGAGAAGGTGATCATCAACATCAAGACCTGGATGGACGGGCATAAGCCCCCGGACCGGGTCCTGACGTCGATGCTGTAGGGCTTGACGGACCCGCCCCGGACCTGAACCCTATCCAGGGTTGTTCGGGGGATTTCCGTGATCACAAGACGCAGTGCGCTAGCGGCGGGCGCCGGCTTGCCCTGGCTTAGCGTGACCCTGGCCCAGGCGGCCGAACCGACACCCCCCACCGTCGAGGAACTTCTGCGGAGCGCCAGCGTGTCGGACGCCGCCCTGTCCCCCGACGGGGAACGGGTCGCCATCCTGCGGGAACAGACCGAGGGCGGAAAACGTAAGGCCATCGTGGTCCTGACCAAGGCCGACGGCTCGGCGGCGCCGGTGCGGGTGGTCATAGGCGATCACGATGTGAAGACCGTGGAATGGGCCAGCAACGAGCGCCTGCTGGTGACCATCAGCATGTGGAAGTCGGCGTCGGGGGAGCCCTACGGCTTCAGCTTCTACGGCTTCTTCCTGCCCTATCCGTTGCGCCGGATCATCGCCATTGGCGTGGACGGCTCCAATCCCCTGATGTTGTTCGCCGACCAGGCCAAGGTTCTGAAGTCACAGTTCGATCTGTCCCGTGTCGTCGACTACATGTGGGACGATCCCCAGCACATCCTGATGCAGATCTGGAGTGGGCGGCATGAGGCCTGGTCTCTGCAGAAGGTCGATGTGCACACCGGCAAGTCCGAGCAGATGGAACTCGGGACGACCTCCACCGACTTCTGGATGACCCAGCGTGGGGTCCCCATGATGAGGTTCGACTCCACCACCCGCGGCACGGTGAGCATCCAGGGCCGTGCGCCCGGCGAGACCGCATGGAAGCTGATCCGCAAGGCCCGTCGCGACGAACTCGACAAGCTTCCGGACTTCGATGTCGCGGGCCCGACCCCGGCGCCGGGCGTCTTCCTGGTCGCCCAGGCCCGCGAGGGCGAGGACGCGCGGGTTCTGCGCACCTTCGACATCGCGACCCTGCAATTCGGCGAGGTGGTGGCCCAGCGTCCGTCGCGGGACATCGAAGAGGCGATCATCGACGAGGACCTGAAGCTGCTGGCCACCGCCTACCGGGAGGACCGCCTGGAATATCAGTTTGTCGACCCCAAGCTGGCGGCCCACTTCCGGGGGGTGAACAGCTATTTCGGCAACACCTGCAATGTCCGGCTGTACGACATGAACCTGGCCCACACCCGGTTCATCTTCAACGTCACGGGGCCGAAGGACGCCGGCGCCTTCTACATGTATGACACCGGCAAGCGCGCGGTGGAGGCCATCGGCGATCGCTTCCCCTGGCTGCCGCCCGAGCGCTTGGCCGGCATGGAGGCGCTGAAGCTCAAGGCCCGCGATGGCACGGCTCTCAGCGCCTACCTCTCGACCCCGATCAAGGCCGCAAAGGGCCCCCTGCCGATGCTGGTCATGCCGCACGGCGGGCCGGAGTTACGCGACAAGTACGACTACGACTTCATGGTCCAGGCCTTCGCGGCCCAGGGCTGGTTGGTGCTGCAGCCCAACTTCCGCGGCTCCGGCGGCCTGGGCCGCGCCTTCGCCGACGCCGGGCGCAAGCGGTGGGCCGATCTGATGCAGGAGGACGTCGAGGACGCGGTGGCCCATGTCGTCGCCCTCGGCCGCGCCGATCCCAAGCGGCTGGCCATTCTCGGCTCCAGCTATGGCGGCTACGCCGCGCTGATGGGAGCGGTGCGCAAGCCAGACCTCTACAAGGCCGCGGTCTCCATCGCAGGGCCCTCGGACCTTCTGACCCTGATGGCCACCGTTCGCCGGGAGGAGGGGGCGGACTCGCTATCCTACGCCTATTGGCTGAAGACCATCGGCGACCCCAGGGCCGACGAGGCCCTACTCATTCGCGGCTCCCCGGCCCGGCGGGCCGGCGAGATCACGACGCCCGTTCTGCTGATGCATGGCACGGAGGACAGCACCGTGCGGCCCAGCCAGTCCAAGACCATGGCGGACGCCATGTTCGCGGCCGGCAAGGGGTGCGAGCACGTCCTGCTGAAGGGCGAAGGGCATACCGGCTGGCAGGACTCGACCTGGACCACCGTGGTGACCCAGTCGGCCAAGTTCATCAGCAAGTATATCTGAGCGCGTCGCCTACTTGGCCGCAAAAGGTTTCGGCCGGCGCGCGCCGCCCTGGCGTTCCAGCATCCAGCCGGGATATTCGGACGGCAGGGCGCTGATCTCGTCGAGCCTGGCGATCTCGTCGGCCGTCAGGGCCAAGTCCACGGCGGCCAGGTTATCGTCCAGCTGCTCGATAGTCTTGGCGCCGATGATCACGCTCATGACGTGCGGCTTGGAGAGCAGCCAGGCCAGGGCCACGCGGGCGACGGACACGCCTTGGGCCTCGCCGATCTCGCGCATGGCGGCCACCACCGGCCAGGCGCGGTCGGTATTGACCGGCGGGAAGTCGAAATTGGTGCGCCGCGCGCCATTCACCGGCGGGGCGCCGGGGCCGAACTTGCCCGAGAGGAGTCCGCCGGCCAGGGGCGACCAGACCATCAGTCCGAGCTTCTCCTCGGTCAGCATGGGGACCAGCTCGCGCTCCAGGTCGCGGCCGGCGATGGAGTAGTAGGCCTGCAGGGTCTCGAACCGCGCATAATCCTTCGCCGCGCTGATCCCCAGGGCCTTGGCGATCTTCCACGCCGTCCAGTTGGAGACGCCGACATAGCGCACCAGGCCCTGGCGGGTCAGGTCGTCCAGGGCGCGCAGGGTCTCCTCGATGGGGGTGACCGTGTCATTGCCGTGGATCTGGTAGAGATCGATGTGGTCGGTCTGCAGGCGCTCCAGGCTGCCCTGCACCGAATCCATGATGTGGCCGCGGCTGGCGCCCTTGTCGTTGGGGCCGGCCCCCATCTCGCCAAACACCTTGGTGGCCAGGACCACATCCTTGCGGGCCACGCCGAGGTTCTTCAGCGACTGGCCCAGCAGCGTCTCCGACTGGCCGTAGGCATAGACGTCGGCGGTGTCGATGAAGTTGACCCCGGCGGCGAGCGCCTTGCCGACGATCCCGTCCACCTCGCCCTGGTCCAGGGCGCCGATCATTTTCCAGATGCCGGCGTCGTTGTCGCCGCCGAAGGTCATGGTCCCCAGGCAGATTTCCGAGACGAACAGGCCGGTCCGGCCAAGCTGGTTGTACTTCATGGGCGCGCTCCTTCAGCAGGCTCACAGCTAGGCTCGAGGTGTGACGGGCGCAACGGCCCTAGGGCGTCAGCACCATCTTCAGGGCGCCAGCGGCGCAGGCGTCGAGCAGGGGCCGATGGCCCCGCGGTGCTGCAACGCCTCCATCATCAGCCTCCCTGTCTTCTGGAGGGAACGGCGCCTGCCCCCAGGGGCGGTCAAGGGCGCCCGCCGCAGACCTCGCATTCGGGGTCGGAGCCGATCCTTACCGTGCGGGTCTCGCCGGACAGGCCGTCATAGATCAGCAGGCGGCCGGTCAGCGGATCGCCCGCGCCGGTCAGGACCTTGACGGCCTCCAGCGCCATCATCGACCCGACCACCCCGGCCAGCGCCCCCACCACGCCGACGGCCGAGCAGGTCTCGGCGTCCGGCGGAACCTCGGGCACCAGGCAGCGGTAGCAGGGGGCGCGGCGGAAGACGCCCACCTGGCCGGTCCAGCGGCCGATGGCGCCCGACACCAGGGTCACGTGCTCGGCCACGCAGGCGGCGTTGACGGTGAAGCGGGTGGTGAAGTCGTCGGTGCCGTCCAGCACCAGGTCGCAGCCCCGCACCAGGCCCCGCGCATTAGCCTCTTCCAGATGGACCGGAACGCGCTCGATGTTGACGTGGGGGTTGAGCGCCTTCAGCCGGTCGGCGGCGGCCTCCACCTTGCAGCGGCCCACGTCGCCCTCGGTGTAGATCACCTGGCGCTGCAGGTTGGAGACGTCGACCGTGTCGGCATCGACCAGCACCAGGGTCCCGACCCCGGCGGCGGCGAGATAGAGGGCGGCGGGCGCGCCCAGGCCTCCGGCCCCCACGATCAGCACCCGGGCGGCCTTCAGCCGCTGCTGCCCCGGGCCGCCGACCTCGCGCAGCACCAGGTGGCGGGCATAGCGTTCGACCTCATCGTCGGAAAAACTCATCGTCCTTGACCTAGACCCCTCGCCTGCTCACATCGGCTCACATGAGCAATCCTAGCAACTTTCCCGACTGGCACGGCACCACCATCCTGGCCGTGCGCAAGGACGGCCATACCGTCATCGCCGGCGACGGCCAGGTGTCGATGGGCCAGACCATCGTCAAGGGCAACGCCCGCAAGGTCCGCACCCTGGCCGGCGGCAAGGTGATCGCCGGGTTCGCGGGCGCCACCGCCGACGCCCTGACCCTGATCGAGCGCCTTGAAGCCAAGCTGGAGCAGTATCCCGACCAGCTGGCCCGGGCCTGCGTGGACCTGGCCAAGGACTGGCGCACCGACCGCTACCTGCGCAAGCTGGAGGCCATGCTGCTGGTGGCCGACAGGGAGAAAATCTTCACCGTCACCGGGGTGGGCGACGTGCTGGAGCCGGAAACCGGCGTCGCGGCCATCGGCTCGGGGGGCAACTATGCGCTCGCCGCCGCCCTGGCCTTCATGGAGACCGACAAGGACGCCGAGGCGGTCGCCCGGGACGCCATGGCCATCGCCGCCAAGATCTGCGTCTACACCAACGGCAATTTGACGGTGGAAGTCCTCTAGCGACCTGTCCAATCCTTCACTTGAGGCGGGCTCGCGGTGGGCCTAGCTAGGCGGCGATAAGCTGGGGAGCTGTCGTCCATGCCTAAAGCCGCCCTCTTCGCCCTCCTGGCCTTCGCGGCCGCCCCGGCCTTCGCGGCGCCTGTCGACCCCGCCCCTGTGGTGGCCGCCGAGCGGGCCTTCGCGGCCGATGGCCTGGCGTTGGGCGTCCGCGACGCCTTCCTCAAGCACTCGGCGCCGGACGCCATCGTCTTCCAGCCCGATGTGCAGAAGGTGCACGAGACCTTCCCGAAGCAGGATCCCGACAAGGGTGGCCCGCCCCTGGTCTGGTGGCCGCTGTGGGCCGGGATCGCGCGGTCCGGCGACCTGGGCTTCACCACCGGCCCCTACAGCTATGACGGCCAACTGCGCGGCTATTATTTCACCGTCTGGAAGAAGCAGGCCGATGGCAGGTGGAAATGGGTCTATGACGGCGGGCCGCCCTCCGACGCCTCGAGCGCCGCGCCCCAGGGCTCGCAGCCAGCCTATCTTCCGGTCTCGACCACCAAGGGCAAGCACCCGGAATCGGCCCTCGCCGACGTCCGCAAGGCTGAGGCCGCCCTGGCCGCCGCCGCCAGGGTCGAGGTCGCCGCCGCCTACAAAGCCGTCTTGATTTCCGGCGCCCGGGTCGCCGGCTCCCGCGCAGCGCCTGGCGACACGCCCGACGCCCAAGCCACGGAATTGGCCACTCGGACCAGAACCATCGACTTCGCCGCCCTGGGCGGGGAGGTCTCCCTGGCTGGCGACTTGGCGTGGACCTATGGCGACGCCGCCTGGGTGCGGGACGGCCAGGCCCGGCAGGGTCACTATGTCCGAGTCTGGCAGCTTGGCCCCAAGGGCTGGGGCCTGGCCTACGACATGATCCTGGCCTCGCCGCTGAAGGCCTAGCGCTTCTTCTTCGCCGCCCGCGCCGCGGCGGCGGCCTGGTCCTGTTCAATCCGGCGCGCCACGATGTCGGCGATCAGCTGGGGCGGCAGAGGTTTCTCCGGCTGGAAGCGGATAGCGCCCTTGCTGGTCTGGTAGCCGGTCAGCCGATCAGCGAAAGCCTCCACCTGGCCACCGGGATAGAGGGCGCAGTGGGCCTTGCCGGCGGCGAACCAGACCAGCACCCCCTGAAGGCGTACGGCCGGCATGCCGTAGCTGATGCATTCGACAGCCCCCGGCGCGGCGACCAGGATCTGGCGGCGCAGCGTCTCCAGGGCCTCGCGCTGCGCCGCCGGCAGGGTGGCGAGATAGGCGTCGGTGTCGGCGGGCGCCGGCATGGGCTCTCTCCAGCTCTGGATCCTGGCCCAAGGACGCATCGGGCCGGCGGATTCCGACTCAGGCCCGCCGCTTCGGCTTGAACCGCCCAGATCGTACCTATTTAACGGCGCTATGACCGAATTCTCACCGCGCGAAATCGTCTCCGAACTCGACCGCTTCATCGTCGGCCATGCCGAGGCCAAGAAGGCTGTCGCCGTCGCCCTGCGCAACCGCTGGCGCCGCCGCCGGGTGCCTGAGGCCATGCGCGACGAGGTGACGCCCAAGAACATCCTGCTGATCGGCCCCACCGGGGTCGGCAAGACCGAGATCGCACGGCGCCTGGCGCGCCTGGCCCAGGCCCCGTTCCTGAAGGTGGAGGCCACCAAGTTCACCGAGGTCGGCTATGTCGGCCGCGACGTGGACCAGATCGTGCGCGACCTGGTGGAGATCTCGCTGTCCATGGTGCGCGAAAAGCGCCGGGCCGCCGTCCGCGCCAAGGCCGAGGCCGCCGCCGAGGAGCGCATCCTCGACGCCCTGACCGGCCCCGGCTCCACCGCCGCCCGCGAGAGCTTCCGCAAGAAGCTGCGGACCGGCGAGCTGGACGACAAGGAGGTGGAGCTGACCCTGGCCGACACTGGCGGCGGCCTGCCGATGTTCGACATTCCGGGCCAGCCGGGCTCCCAGATGGGCATGCTCAATCTCGGCGAGATGATGGGCAAGGCCTTCGGCGGCCGCACCAAGACGCACAAGACCACGGTCGCCGCGGCTCACGCCCCGCTCATCGCCGAGGAAAGCGACAAGCTGTTGGACCAGGAGGCCCTGACCCAGGAGGCCATAGAGCTGGCCGAGAACCAGGGCATCGTCTTCCTCGACGAGATCGACAAGGTGGCCACCAGCCGCGAACGCTCAGGCGGCGCCGATGTCTCCCGCGAGGGGGTCCAGCGCGACCTGCTGCCCCTGATCGAGGGCACCACCGTCTCCACCAAGCACGGGCCGGTGAAGACCGACCACGTGCTGTTCATCGCCTCGGGCGCCTTCCACGTGGCCAAGCCCTCGGACCTGTTGCCGGAACTGCAAGGCCGCCTGCCGATCCGGGTGGAGCTGAAGCCGCTCAGCCGCGACGACATGCGCCGCATTCTCACCGAGCCCGAGGCCAACCTCATCCGCCAGCACCAGGCCCTGCTGGCCACCGAGGGCGTGACCCTGACCTTCACCGGCGAAGCCGTCGACGCCTTGGCCGACGCGGCCGTGGCGGTGAACAGTTCGGTGGAGAACATCGGCGCGCGCCGGCTGCAGACCATCCTGGAAAAGGTGCTGGAGGAGATCAGCTTCACCGCCTCGGACCGTTCGGGCGAGACCATCAGCATCGACGCTGACTATGTGCAGGCCCATGTCGGCGACCTGGCCAAGGACGCCGACCTCTCGCGGTTCATCCTGTAGGGCGCTAGAACCGCGCCCGCCGGGCCGAGTAGATCGCGCCCTCGAGGGCCTTGGCGAATTCGGCCCGCTCGGCGGGGCTGAGCGCCCGGGCCACCGGGGCCTCCTTGCCCGACAGGGCCAGGCGCAGGTCGATCGCGTGGTCGTCCTCGGTCAGCAGGGTGACGCGGGTGAAGGCCGTGGGGCTTTCCCACATCAGCTTCTTCCAGGTCGGGGTCTCCTGAAACACCTGCACCTGGCGGTCGGTGACCCGGACGCGCTCGATCTGCTTGGCCGCGGCGAAGCTGACCAGGAAGGCCACCACCACCGCCACCAGATCCAGCCCCAGGAACATCGGCACGAAGACCGCGCCCATGGAGAGGAAGACCGCGGCCGAGGCGCAGTTGAGCACCGTCAGCACCGTGATCAGCACCACGAACCCACGCCGCGACAGGCTGCGGTTGGGCCGGATCTCGGCGTCCATGAAGACCAGATCATCCATGACCCCGCCAGGTTAGGCGATTTGCGGACGTCCAAACAGGCGCCATGTGCGTGGGGCCTTGGCGAAGCAGCCCGCGGCGTACAATGGTCGGCCATGGCCAAAGCCCCCCGACCCCCGGCGAGGAAGAAGACGCGCGTCAGTCCCGCCGAACAGGCGCGGGTGGAGGAAATCTTTCACCGTTTCCTGTCGCTCAGCGACGATCCGCGCACCGAGCTGAACTATGCCAGCCCCTATGAGCTGGTGACCGCCGTGGCCCTGTCGGCCCAGGCCACCGACGTCTCGGTGAACAAGGCCACCACCGCCCTGTTCGCCGTGGCCGACACCCCGGCCAAGATGCTGCACCTCGGCGAAGAGGGCCTCATCCCGTTGATCGCCTCCATCGGCCTCTTCCGCACCAAGGCCAGGAACGTCATCGCCACCGCCCGCATCCTGATGGAGCAGCATGGCGGCGAGGTGCCCCTGGAGCGCGAGGCCCTGATGGCCCTGCCCGGCGTGGGGCGGAAGACCGCCAGCGTGGTGCTGAACGAGCTGCGCATCGAGCCGGCCATCGCCGTGGACACCCACGTCTTCCGGGTCTCCCACCGCCTGAAGCTGTCGGCAGGCAAGACGCCGGACCAGGTGGAGGCCGACCTGATGGCGCTGGTGCCCGAGCCCTACCTCACCCGCGCCCATCACTGGCTGATCCTGCACGGGCGCTACACCTGCGTGGCGCGGCGGCCCCGCTGCGAGGAATGCCCCATCGCCGATCTGTGCCCGTCGAAGATCCTGTTCGTGGGGGCGTGAGCCGCGCCTAGGGGTCGACGCGGACCGGAACCTCCAGGTCGCAGATGGAGAAGTCCGCCCCCTTGGCGATCCGCGTCCGGCGGACCAGGGCGCGGAACGCGGGACTGTCGTCCCGCAGGATCGAGAGCCGTGGCCGATCGGCGGCCGGCATGTCGGCCGCCACCCGCACCTTCAGCATCCGGTCAGGGGCGGCCGGGGGTTCGCCCACCGATAGCAGGCTGTTGATGTCGCGCCCCACCACGATGCGTCCCCAGACCGTGTAGTCGCGGTCCAGGCGGCGGCTGGCGCCGCGCATGAAGAAGATCTCACTGTTGCCGGTGTCGCGCGCCTCCTGCCGCCCCATGCCGGCGACGCCCTGGCAATAGGCGCCCCAGGCGCGGATCGCGCCGTCGGTGGACCGCAGCGCCTCCTGGCCCGACACCGTGGCGATGGGAACCGACCCCAGGAAGCCCACCGTCCCGTCGCTCGGCGCGGCTACGGCCCGATAGCCGGCGATTTTCAGCTTGAAGGTCGCCTCCAGCGGCAGGTCGGGGTGGCGGGAAACCCCGCCGTCCTTGTTGTCGGGGTTGCCGGTCTGGTTGACGAAGCCCTCGATCACCCGGTGGAACTTCAGGCCGTCATAGACGCCTTCCCGGGCCAGCAGCTTTACCCGGGCCACGCTCTGCGGGGCCATGTCGGGCGCCATCTCCACAATGATCCGCCCCCTGGTGGTGTCGATCACCAGCAGGGATTCGGGGTTAAGGGGACGCCAATCGGGGGCTGGGGCGGCGCCCAGCAGGCCAAACGCGAAAAGGGCGGCGGAGAGCTTGCGGATCATGCGATCCAGTGAAGCTTCTCCACCGCCCCTCGCCAAGCTGATCTTTCGGGAAGATCGGCCTTAACTCGGAAACGCGATCAGGTGATGCGCTTGACGCTCACCGGGTCGCTGCCCGGGAAGCTTTCTTCCAGACCCTCGTCCAGCAGGGCTTCCTGCCGATCTTCGGCATCCTGCTCCTTGTCCGCCAACTGGTCGGGCAATTCGCCCGCCTCCAGCGGCTCGACCTTGCGGGCGTGCGGCACCTCCGCGTCCCTGATAGCCCGTTTTTCCTGGACCGAGAGCTTGTCGTCCTTGGACTTGTCTTGATTGAGAATGCCCATGTGCAGGTCCTCCAAACGCTTTGGCGGATGGTCCGCCTTGGCCACCTAACGTGTGGAGGCGTCAGGAGTTGCCGCCCAACCTTGAGCATGTCGCAGCCGCACCCCGCTGGCGTGCAGGCTGGTGGACCAGACGTCCCGAAGCGGAACCAGGCTGGCCATGAGCCGCAACTCCACACCGTGCGCCGCCATCATGGCCGGCAGGTCATCGAGGGTCTCGACGCACAGGGGCCTGACGGCGTGGCGCGCCACCCACATGCCGGCGTCGGCCAGATCCTCGAAGCCCTCGACGGGAAGTTCGTAGCGGTAGAGGGGTTCGGAACGCAGGCGCTCGAACCAGGCCCACTCCACATGGGCGATCATCCGCGCGTCGCTGGACCCGAACCACCGCGCCCGGTCCTCTTCCGTGGTGGTCGGCGCTTCCCACAGCACAATGCGGGGGCAGTCGCGGGGGAAGAAGTATAGCGGCTGCGTCACCTCATCGATGGCCCACACCAGCGGGCCGTTCAGCCAGTCGCGCCCCGGCGGCCGCATCGAGGGGACCCGAACCGGCCTGGGGACAAAGCATTCGATGCCCGGATCGTCGCTGAAATGAAAAAGCCGCATGCCCTATCCTGTGCAAAGCCCCGCTCACGTTGATCAAGCTGGTCTTTCCCTGTAGTCAGCCCGCCTACGTTTCCCCGGAAAGCCCTTATGACCGAACTGTACGACGTCGCCGCCATCGGCAACGCCATCGTCGATGTGATCGCCCCGGCCACTGATGACTTCCTTTCGGCCAATGGGCTGGACAAGGGCGCCATGATGCTGATCGACGAAGCGCGCGGCGTGGAGCTCTACGGCAAGATGGCCTCAGGCATCGAGGCCTCGGGCGGCTCGGCCGGCAACACCATCGCCGGGGTCGCCAGCTTCGGCGGTCGCGCGGCCTATATGGGCAAGGTGGCCAAGGACCAGCTGGGGGACGTCTTCGCACACGACATGCGGGCCATCGGCGCCCATTTCGACACCCCGCCGCTGACCGACGGCCCCGCCACGGCGCGGTCGCTGATCAACGTCACCCCGGATGGCGAGCGCACCATGTGCACCTATCTGGGCGCCTCGACCGAGTTCGCGGCCGATGATGTGGACGCCGCGATCATCGAGGGCGCCAAGATCGTCTATCTCGAGGGCTACCTGTTCGACGCCGAGGCCGCGCGCCGCGCCTTCGCAAAGGCCGCGGGCCTGGCCCGGGGCGCCGGCCGGATGATGGCCATCACCCTGTCGGACGGCTTTGTGGTGGAACGCCACCGCGAGGCCCTGCTGGGCTTCATCGAGAGCCAGGTCGACCTAGTCTTCGCCAACGACACCGAACTGATGGCGATGTTCCAGACCACCGACTTCAATGACGCCATGGCCCAGATGCGCGGCAAGGTGAAGATCGCCGCCGTCACCCGCGGCGCGGCCGGCTCCACCATCTGCGCGGCCGGGCAGACCTTGGACGTTTCGGCCTACCCTGTGGAAAAAGTCGTGGACACGACCGGCGCGGGCGACCAATACGCAGCCGGTTTCATGTTCGGTCTCGCCAAGGGCCGGCCGCTGAACGTCTGCGGCCAGCTCGGATCGCTGGCGGCGTCGGAAGTGATCTCGCACTACGGCCCGCGCCCCCTGGTCAATCTGAAAGACCTGGCGGCGTCGAAAGGACTCTAAGCCCATGGCCCGCACGGCCGAAGTCGTCCGCAACACCAAGGAAACCCAGATCACGGTCCGCGTGGATCTGGACGGCTCCGGCGTGTCCGATGTCGAGACCGGCATCGGCTTCTTTGACCACATGCTGGACGGTCTGGCGCGATTCAGCGGGATCGACCTCTACGTCCGCACCAAGGGCGACCTGCACATCGACTTTCACCACACGGTGGAAGACACCGGGATCGTCATCGGTCAGGCGATCAGGCAGGCGCTGGACGGCTTCAAGGGCATCTACCGCTTCGGCCACGCCTATGTGCCAATGGACGAAACCCTGACTCGCTGCGCCCTCGACCTCTGCAATCGCCCGTACCTGATCTGGAAGGTCGCGTTCAAGACCCCGAAGATCGGCGAGTTCGACACCGAGCTGTTCAAGGAATTCCACCACGCCTTCGCCATGAACCTGGGCGCCTGCGTGCACCTGGAAACCCTATACGGCGACAACAGCCACCACATCGCCGAGAGCGGCTTCAAGGCCCTGGCCCGCGCCCTGCGCACCGCGGTCGAACTCGACCCCAAGACCCATGGTCACGCTCCGTCGACCAAGGGCGTCCTGTAGGATCTGATCCATGCAGAATGTCGCCCTGATCGACTACGGGTCGGGCAACCTTCGCTCGGCCGAAAAGGCCTTGGTGAAGGCCGCCGATGGCCAAAGCGAGGTCGTGGTCACCTGTGACCCCGAGACGGTAGCCAACGCCGACCGCATCGTCCTGCCCGGCGTGGGGGCCTTCTCGGCCTGCATGACCGCGCTTTCCGAGCGTCCTGGCCTGATCGAGGCGATGACCCAGGCCGTCCGCACCAAGGGACAACCCTTCCTGGGCATCTGCGTCGGCATGCAGCTGCTGGCCTCACGCGGCCTGGAGTTCGGCGAGACCCGCGGGCTGGACTGGATCGGCGGCGATGTGCGGCGGGTCGAGCCCACCGACGCCGCCGCCAAGATCCCGCACATGGGCTGGAACACCCTGGTTTCGCCCCACGGCCCCGACCTGATCGCCGGGATCGGTGACGCGCCGATGTATTTCACCCACTCCTTCGCCTTCTACCCGGACGACGAGAGAGACGTCGCCGCCTGGGTCGACCACGGCGGCCGTTTCCCAGCGGCTGTCGCCAAGGGCAATGTCGCGGGCGTACAGTTTCACCCTGAAAAGTCGCAGAGCGCCGGGCTTGCCTTCCTGGCGCGATTCCTGGAGTGGCGTCCGTGATCCTCTATCCCGCGATCGATCTGAAGGACGGCCAGTGCGTGCGCGTGCTGCACGGCGACCTGACCACCGCCACCGTCTTCAACTCCTCCCCCGCCGATCAGGCCCGGCAGTTCGTGGAGAGTGGGTTCCACTGGGTCCACGTCGTCGACCTGAACGGCGCCGTCCAGGGCCGGGCGATCAATGAGAAGGCCGTCGAGGCGATCCTCGAAAGCGTCTCGATCCCCGTCCAGCTGGGGGGCGGCATCCGCTCCATGAAGGACGTCGAGCGCTGGATCGAGGCCGGCGTCTCCCGGGTGATCCTGGGCACCATCGCCGTCACCGAGCCGGAGATCGTCAAGGCCTGCGCCCGCGAATGGCCCGAGCAGATCGCCGTCAGCGTCGACGTGCGGGCCGGCAAGGTGGCGACGCAGGGCTGGACCGAAAGCTCCGACCTCGACGCCGTCACCGTCTCCAAGCGCTTCGAGGACGCCGGCGTGGGCGCCCTGATCATCACCGACATCGACCGCGACGGCACGGTGATGGGCTTCAATGTCGAAGCTTTCGGGGCCATCGCCGACGCGGTGAACATCCCGGTGATCGCCGCCGGCGGCCTGGCCAGCGTCGACGACATCGTGCGTCTGCGGGCGCGCAAGGGCGTGCCGATCGCGGGCGCCGTGCTGGGCCGGGCGCTCTACAACGGCGCCATCAACCCGGCTGAGGCCCTCCAGGTCGCCGCCTGATGCTGAAGGTTCGCGTCATCCCCTGCCTGGACGTCAAGGACGGCCGCGTGGTGAAGGGCGTGAACTTCGTGGCCCTGCGCGACGCCGGCGATCCCGTCGAACAGGCGCGGGCCTATGACGCCGCCGGCGCCGACGAGCTGATGTTCCTGGACATCACCGCCAGTCACGAGCGGCGCGGCGCCATCCTCGACGTCATCGCCCGCACCGCCGATGTCTGCTTCATGCCGCTGTCGGTGGGGGGCGGCATCCGCCAGGTGGAGGACGCCCGGCGTCTGCTGCTGGCCGGGGCCGACAAGATCAGCGTCAACACCGCCGCCGTGGAGAACCGCGACCTGATCAGCGCCTGCGCTGACGCCTTCGGCTCCCAGGCCGTGGTGGTGGCCATCGACGCCAAGCACGGCACGGCGCGCAACGGCTCCGGCGGACGCAACGACGGCTGGGAGGTCTATACCTATGGCGGCCGCACCGCGACGGGGTTGGACGTGGTGGACTACGCCATCGACGCGGTGAAGCGCGGCGCGGGCGAGATCCTGCTGACCTCCATGGACCGCGACGGCGCCAAGACCGGCTATGACATCGAGCTTCTGGCCGCCATGACCGCGGCGGTGAACGTGCCGGTGATCGCCTCGGGCGGCGCCGGCAGCGCGGCCCACATGGTCGAGGCCGTCACCAAGGGCGGCGCCGACGCCGTCCTGGCCGCCTCGATCTTCCATTTCGGGGAAGTGTCCATCGGCGAGGTCAAGCGCGCCATGGCCGCCGCCCACATTCCAGTCCGCCTGACGGAGGCCTTCGCATGAGCCGCTTTTCCGAGACCCTCGACCGCCTCGCCGCCACCATCGAACAGCGCAAGGGCTCCAGCCCCGAGAGCTCCTATACCGCCAAGCTGCTGTCGGAAGGCGTGGAGCGCGCCGCCAAGAAGCTGGGCGAGGAGGCCGTCGAGGTGGTGATCGCCGCGGTCCAGAAGGACAGGGACGGCCTGGCCGCCGAGAGCGCCGACCTGATGTACCACTTCCTGGTGGTCCTGGCCGCCGCCGGCGTCAGCCTGGACGACGTCGCCGCCTGGCTGGAAAGCCGCGAAGGCCGCTCGGGTCTGGAAGAAAAGGCCTGGCGACGGAAGTCGGAGACCTGACCTCTTCTCCTCTCCCGCTTGCGGAAGAGGAAGAGCGGTCAGAACGGCCACCAGCTCCAGAACCAGGCGGTGATCCGGGCCCAGAGGCCGTCGAAAGACTGGCCCATCACCTTCTCCACCACGCTCTGCGGCGGGGTCGGGACGAACCAGCTGGGGGCGGCGGGCGGGGCGCAGTTCATGCGCATGCCCACGCCCTTCAGATAGCCCCGGCGCACCTCGCCGGCGCGGATCGCGGCCTGGACCTTCTTGTCGTGGCGGGCGGCGCCGGTGAGCTTGCGCACCCAACCCCGGAACGGCAGCAGGCTGCGGCTCTCGCTGCGCAGTTCGGAGATGCCGGCGTCCTTGATCGCCCCGCCCACCTTCTCGGCGCGGGTCCGGGTGTCGGGGGGCGGCGCCTCGTCGAGATCGGGGCCCAGGGCCGCATCCAGCCGGCCGATCTCGCCGGCGATGGGCTCGCAGCGGGAGAGGCCCTCCAGGTCATAGGGATCGGCGCGGGCCCGCAGCAGGACATCGGGAATGCCCTTCTGCTTGAGATTCAGGTCCTCCAGCGGGGCCATGGCCGCGTCGCGGAAGGTGTCCTTGTCCTGCATGACGCCGCGGTCGGCGGCCTGGGCGGCGCCCAGAGACAGGGAGGCGAACAAAAGAGTGACGGTGACGGCGAAAGCAGCGGCGCGCATGGCGCCACCATAGTCGAGGTGCGCGGGCCGCGCTAACCTGGCCCTTGATGATCCCCGCCCTCGACGTGCTCGCCGGCCGCGCGACGCCGCCCTTCCTCGCGCAGACGACGCCCCGCGACCGAGACGGGCGCCGGGTGGCCCTGATGGCGCTGGCCGGCCCCGTGGCCGCCATCGCTGCGAGCTTCGCGGTGATCCTGGCGGTGTTCGGCGCGGGTCGGGCCCTGGGCGTGCCGCACAATGTCGTCGGCGGCGAGCTGGGCGACCTGCCACGCCTGCTGAAGTCCAGCGTCTATATCGTCGAGGTGGGGATCGGCCTGGCCGCCGCGGCGGCGGGCCTGCTGCTGGCGGCGCGGCTGATCTTCCGCCGGCCCTTCCACAGCTGGATCACCGTGGCGCCCCGCTTCCGCTGGCAGGTCCTGGCCTGGGGCGCGGCGGCGGGCGTAGTGGCCATCCTGGCGTTGAGCCTGATCTCGGTGCTCATGCCGCAGAGCGGCGAGGCGCCGATCCTCGACGCGGGCGAGCCCCTGAAACAGCGCCTGATCTACATGGCCGCCGTCAGCCTGGGTTTCCTGATCGCCTCGTGGGCCGAGGAGGTGGTGTTCCGGGGCTATCTGCTGCAGCAGGTGGGCGTCTTCACCCGCCGGGTCTGGCTGGTGCTACTGATCAACGGCGTGATCTTCGCCCTCTTCCACCTGGAGTTCGATCCCGGCGCCCTGGCGGCGCGGGCGCTGCTGGGCATGGTGTTCGCCTGGGCGACCCTGCGCCTCGGCGGCCTGGAGTTCGGGATCGGGGCCCACGCCACCCAGAACCTGGGGGTGGCGATGTTTGGAGAGGTGCTGTTGCCCACCTCCGCGCCGACCGCCATCAAGCTCAGCGAACTGGGCTTCGAACTGGTCCTGGCCGTGGTGATCCTGGCCTGCGTCGAGTGGCTCTACCGGCGGCGGACCCTGGCGGCCCTGGCCGAGGCCTAAGCCGCCCTACTTCAGAAGCAGCTGGCCTTCCTTCTGGACCCGGCCCTTGATCTTGCCGGCCAGCAGGGCGAGCACGTTGGGCAGGTTGATGGTCATCAGCACCGCGGCCTCCTGAACGTCCAGGTGGCCGGTGATGTGCTGGCCCATGGCGGCCACCGAGAAGTCCATGCGGTCGCCGGTCCAGGTCTTGGTCAGGGCCTTGGAGGCGGCCTCGCCGAACTGCTGGCTGATCTTGCCGAAGCCCTCCTCGATCCGCTGCCGCGCGACGGCGGCGCCCAGGTCGTGGGGGATGGTGATGGTGATCGGCTTGCTCATGTGGTCCTCTTGTCGCCCCAGTAACGCCTGCAACGCATTTGGGGTCCAGCCCGGAACAAAGCGACTCCCTGTGGATTGTTTTAACAGAATCCTAATCCGGGCGGGGCCGTCGTGGCGTCTACACCTCAGAAACTCAGCGGACTCATCGGGGCGATAGCCCTGCTCAGCTTCGCAGGCGCCGCCCACGCCGAGACGGTCTGCCAGGGTTCCGCCCCCGACGTCGGCGCGGAAATCCACGGCCCTGTCCTGCAGGTGCTGGACTCCGAACGCCTGTGTGTGGCGCTCGGCGCCACCCCTGACCAGTGGGTCGAGGTCGCGCTCGCGCCGGAGCCCCTGCAGAAGACCGCCGCCCATCCGGCCAGCCGCGGCTCGCTGATGGCCGTGGTCTTCGCCCAGAACATCACCTGCAGGATCGTCGATGTGGCCGGCGGCCTGCCCGTCGCCGCCTGCCGCCTGGACGACCAGTCGGTCCGGGCCCTGACCCGCGAGCCCGCCGCCTACGTCGCCGGCCAAGCCTGGCGGTGAGCCTTTTCGGCTCCAATCCAAAGAGGTAGAGCCGTTCGTCCCGGCAGGTCCGCCACTCGTCCCAACCCACCTTTACCGCAGCGGTTTCTGACGCTCCTCTGGGCGCATGACCGGATACACCCTGCCCCTGCTCGCCGCCGCCAGCCTCGCCGCCTGTTCCGCACCCCAGGTCGCCCCGGCGCCCGACGCCGGGTGGGCCCACTATGGCGGCGACGCCGGGGGCCAACGCTATTCCACCGCCGCCCAGATCACGCCGCAGAACGTCAAGCGGCTGAAACCGGCCTGGAGCTTCTCCACCGGTGACATGGAGACCAAGGGTGGCGCCATGGAGCGCGCCTCCTTCCAGGTCACCCCGATCCTGGCGGCCGGCCGGCTTTATCTCTGCTCGCCCTTCAACGCGGCCAGCGCCATCGATCCGGCCACCGGCGCGCCGCTATGGCGCTTCGACCCGAAGATCGCCACCGGTGTCGACTACCCCAACGACTATACCTGCCGGGGCCTGGCCTATTGGAGGAACCCCGCCGCGCCCCAGGGCGCGCCCTGCGCCGAGCGCATCTTCATGAACACCAACGACCGGCGGCTGTTCGCCCTGGACGCCGCCACCGGCCGGGCCTGCGCCGGGTTCGGAACGGGGGGCTGGGTCCCCGCCATCCCCGGCGTGACGCTGACCCGCCCCGGCGGCGCCCAGATCACCTCGCCGCCGGTGGTGACGCGGGGGCTGGTGATCACCGGCTCCTCCATCGACGACAACCAGAAGGTCGACGAGACCTCCGGCGCGGTCCACGCCTTCGACGCGGTGACCGGCCAGCTGACGTGGCGGTTTGATCCGCTCGACAGCGTCCGGCCGCAGGTCCGCGCCGGCGCCGCCAATGTCTGGGCGCCGATGTCGGTGGACGAGGCCCGGGGCCTGGTCTTTCTGCCCACCTCCAGCGCCAGCCCGGACTTCTACGGCGCCG
Source organism: Phenylobacterium ferrooxidans (assembly GCF_042714595.1). NCBI lineage: Bacteria > Pseudomonadati > Pseudomonadota > Alphaproteobacteria > Caulobacterales > Caulobacteraceae > Phenylobacterium > Phenylobacterium ferrooxidans. Next base: position 48,057 of record NZ_JAOTJD010000023.1, read on the forward strand.
CCCGGCCGGGGAATGGCGGGCACGCCAATTCCGTGGTGGCGCTGAAGGCCGCCACCGGCGAGCTGGCCTGGGGCTTCCAGACCACCCATCACGACGTCTGGGACTATGACGTCCCGGCCCAGCCGACCCTGGCCACCCTCACCTATCGCGGCGTCACCTCGCCCGCCGTGATCCAGACCACCAAACAGGGCCTGCTCTTCACGCTGAACCGCGACACCGGCGCCCCCGTCATCCCGGTGGTGGAGCGCCCCGTGCCCCAGGGCGGCGCGCTGGGGGAAACCCTGTCCCCGACCCAGCCCTTTCCGATCGCGCCCAAGTCCCTGGCGCCCGACAAGATCGGCCCGCAGGACGCCTTCGGCCTCACCCCCTGGGACCGCGCCGCCTGTCGTCGCTTGCTCGAGGGCGCCCGCAACGAGGGGCTCTACACGCCGCCCACCACCCGGGGGACCATCATCTATCCCTTCACCGGCGGCGGTTCGAACTGGGGCGGCGTCGCCTTCGATCCCGCTCGCCAGATCGTCTACGCCAACACTTCCAGCGCCCTGCACAAGGTGACCCTGATCCCGGCGCAGACGGTGAAGGCCGCCCGCAAGGCCCAGCCCGATGTGGAGATCAGCCCCAACGCCGGGGCCCGCTACGGCATGAAGCGCGAGCTGCTGCGCTCGCCGCTCGGCCTGCCCTGCAACCCCCCGCCCTGGGGCGAGCTCTCGGCCATCGACATGCACGACGGCCGGGTGCTCTGGCGCGTGCCCCTGGGGACCACGCGGGACCTGGCGCCCGGCTCTCAGGTCCTGATGCGGGGGACCGGCACCCCCAATTTCGGCGGCCCCATCGTCACCGGCGGCGGCCTGGTCTTCATCGGCGCGGCCATGGACAATTACCTGCGCGCCTTCGACGCCGGCACAGGCAAGGAGCTGTGGAAGGGCCGCCTGCCGGCCGGGGGCCAGGCCACCCCCATGACCTATGTCTGGAAGGGCCGCCAGTATGTGGTGATCGCCGCCGGCGGCCATTCGAAGTCCGACACCAGGCGCGGCGACCAGATCGTCGCCTTCGCCCTGCCCGACTAGGGAACCGGCGGGCCCACGGCGGTTTTTTTGCTGGCGCGGACGCGCTGGCCCGGTGAACCTGCCCCATGACCCTGACGACCCGCGTACTCCTCGGCCTCGTGGCCGGCCTCGGCGCCGGCGCCGCCGTGGCGGCCTACCTCCCCGACTCCGCGCCGCAGATCATCGCGGTGGCCGAGCCGGCCGGCGGGGTCTGGCTCGACGCCCTGCGGATGACCATCATCCCCCTGGTCTTCGCCCTGCTGGTGACGGGGGTGGCCCAGGCCGCCGACACCGCCCGGGCCGGCGGCGACGCCGCCAAGACCCTGGGACTTTTCGCGGTGCTGCTGGTGCTGTCGGCCAGCTTCGCAGCCATCGCCACCCCGGCCCTGCTGGCGCTCTGGCCCGCGCCGGTGGAGGCCGCCCAGGCCCTGCGCGCCTCGGCCGACGCCGCCAACGGCGAGATCCCCCCGACCCCCACCATCCAGGAAATGGTCAAGAGCTTCATCCCCACCAATCCGGTGAAGGTGGCCGCCGACGGGGCCATGGCCCCCTTGGTGGTCTTCGCCCTGGTGTTCGGCATGGCCGCCACCCGGATCGCGGCGGCCAAGCGCGCCTCGCTGTTCGGGTTCTTCGACGCGGTGCGGGACACCATGATGACCCTGGTGCACTGGGTGCTGTGGGCCGCGCCCTTCGGAGTCTTCGCCCTGGCCCTGGTCACCGGCGCCCGCACGGGCCTGGGAGCCGTCGGTGTGCTCGGCCACTACGTCGTCATCGTCTCGATCATGTGCCTCAGCATGGCGGTCATCGCCGTCATCCTGGCGGTGGTGTTCGGCAAGGTCCCCCTGATGGCCTTTGTCCGCGCCATGATCCCGGTGGAGGCCGTCGCCATTTCCACCCAGTCGTCCCTGGCCTCCCTGCCGGCCATGCTGGAGACCGCCCAGAAGCTGGGGGTCCCCGACAAGGTGCGCGGCGTGGTCCTGCCCATGGCCGTGGCCCTTTTCCGCATGACCAGCCCGGCGGGCAACATGGCCGTGGTGATCTATGTGGCCCACATCTACGGCGTGCCCCTGAGCCCCCTGGTGATGCTGGTGGGCGTGCTGGTGGCCGCCACGGTCAGCCTGGCCGCCGTCGGCATCGCCAGCGCCGTGACCTTCTTCACCACGCTTGGCCCCATCTCCATGGCCATGGGGGTGCCGATGGAGCTCCTGCCCCTGCTGCTGGCGGTCGAGACCCTGCCCGACATCTCCCGCACCATCGGCAACGTCACCGCCGACGTGGCCGTCACCACCGTGGCGGCGGAATGGAGTCTGGAGGAGGACGCCGAGGAGGAGCTGCCGCTGTCGGCGGGGGTCTAGCCTCGGCTCTTGCGCTTCAGGGCCACATAGAGCGCGCCCTCGCCGCCGTGATTGCGGTGGGCCTCGGAGATGCCGGCGACAACCTCGCGCAGGGCCGGGCTCGACAGCCATTCCGGGGTCATGCGGCGCAACACCCCGTCCCCCCGCGCGCCCTTGCCGGTGATCACCAGGACGGCGCGGTCGCCGCGGTTCCAGGCGCCGAGCACGAAGCCCTCGAGCGCCGATTTCGCCTGCATCTGGTCCATGCCGTGCAGGTCGATGCGGCCGCCGATCTCCTCGCGCTCCCGGGCGATGCGATGCCTGCGGCGCGGCTCGATGTCTTCAGGTCCCAGCCACGGATGTGGCGGCCGCTTGGGCGCGGGCTTTTCGGGGATGGGGATGCGTGCGGCCGGCGCATTGCGGTCGATCTGCGCGGCCAGGGCGTCGCGCTCGGCCTTGGAGACCGTACGGCCCGGCATGGGGTGGACCGTGGCCGCCACCATGGACCACAGCCTTTGCTCGTCGGGCCGGATCGGCCGTTTCACCGGCCCGGACCGACCCTGGGGACCAGGCGGTGCATCCGCAGGGTATGGCGCACGCGGCCGGCCTCGGTCCCGGCGCGCTGGCCCTGGCCCAGATAGAGGTCGGCGCGCACGAGACCCTTGATCGCCCCTCCGACGTCAAGCGCCGTCACCAGCCGCCGGTAGGTAGGGAAGGCGCCGTTGAGGATCGGGGCGACTCCGTCGATCCAGAACAGTTCGCCGCTGGCGTGCCGGCTCGGGTCCACCGCGATGGCGCGGCCGGTGGGCAGGGGGATCCCCGCCGAGCCCACGGGCGGGCGTCCGTCGTCCGGGGCGGTGGTGAAGAAGACGTAGCGCGGGTTCAGCCGCATGATCGCGTCGGCCTCGGGCCCACGATGATCGGCCAGCCACTGGCGGATCGCCTCGCCTGAGGTGTTGTTGGCGGCCAGCAGCCCGCGGTCGCGCATGGGATTGGCGATGCCGGTGAAGGTCCGGCCATTGGTGGCCGCAAACAGCACCTTGACCCGCCGGCCGTCCGGATAGGTGACCACGCCCGAGCCCTGGACCTGCAGGAAGAACAGCTCCTCGGGCCGCATCCAGGCCAGCACCTGGGTCGGGGGCGAGGTTTCGATGGCCGTGCGGTCGGGATAGGGGCCGAGCTTGCCGTCCGGCCCCCGCTGCTGGGCGTCGCGGCCGCCCTGGCCGCTGGACACCAGGTCGACGGGCTTGGGCCGTACGGGCGCGGAGAATTCGGCGTCGGCGCGCGCGCGCGCCTCATATTCCGGCGCGTAATAGGCGGTCAGGACGCCTTCGCCCGGCACGGCCTCGGGGCGGAAATTGTCTTCGAAGAAGGCCCGCGCCTCAGGCCCGGAGAGCAGGGGCCGCGCCCGCGCCCGGCGACAGATCTCCCCCATGGCCGCGTCCCGCGCCGCGCCGCAGGTGGATCGGTAGGCCTCGAAGGCGGCGGCGTGATCGTCGGCCGCCCAGCCCGGCAGGTCGCTGAACTGCTCCAGGACGGGGGCGGGAGCCGGCGCTGGGGTCGGGCGGGGTCCCGGACGCGGCGCGGGACCCGGCTTGGCGGTGGCGCAGGCGGCCAGGGTCAGGGCGCAGAGGCTGGCCAGGAGAATTTTTAGTGGGGCCACGACGGACTCCGGGCTGGAACGGCCGGGGGCCGGGATAAGGTCCTACGCCTCGGCGGCGTCGACGCGGACGAGGGTCCAGTTGGGGTCGCGGCTCTTAAGATTGCGTTCGAAGGTCCAGAGTTCGGCCGTGCGGCGATCATCGACGCCCTCGCCCTCGGGGCCCTTGGTGCGGCTGCGGAACTCGGCCAGGAAGCGGACAGTGACCTGGGCGGTGTCCCCGTTCACGTCGGCCTTTTCCAGGTCGGCGCGGGGCGGATGGGAAAACTCCACCAGCTCGGTGCGGCCCTCGGCCTCGCGCCGGGCGATTTCGGCGTCGAAGCTGGCCAGGATGCCGGGCGCCAGCAGGTTGCGCAGGGTGTCGCGGTCGCCAGCGGCGAAGGCGGTGACGATCATCTCATAGGCGCCCTTGGCCCCGCCGAGGAAGCGGCCAAGGTCGAAGTTCGCGTCGCGGGCGCGCACGGCGGCCAGGCCCGACAGGGCCACGCCCTCGGCGGCCTCGGCGGCCTGAGGCTCGTCGCCCTGCAGCCGCGCGGGCTTGACGGTGGCCAGGGCTGGATCGCCCGCGTTGTCCTCCGGCTGCCGGCCAACCCTGCGGCCCAGCACCGAATAGAGCTGGAACAGCACGACGACCGCGAGGCCTGCAAAGATGATCAGCTCTAAGATCGGCAAAACACTATCGCTTCGTTGGAGACGGGGGGTGGAGCCTAATATAGGACGTTGCAACGCCCCCGTCAGGGGCGACGTTGCATCGGCGAAAGTCGCATGATAGCAGCGCCGGTCCCAAACAGGGCGTGAATGGACGTCCTTAGAGCACGGAATCTTCGCCACCATGAGCGACACTGACGCGGCCGGCCAGGAAAACGGCGCCGAAATCGGCCTGCCCGAGCCCGGAATCCGGATTCTCGCCCAATTTATCCGCGATCTCAGCTTTGAGAACCCGCGCGCCCCCGACAGCCTGCGGGCCGGCGCCAGCCAGCCCTCCATCGACATGGGCGTGGAAATGAACGCCCGGGGCCGCGACGACGGCTTCTTCGAGGTGGATCTGAAGCTCTCGGCCCGCGCCTCCCGCGACGACGGCCCGGTCTTCCACGTCGAGCTGCTCTATGGCGGCGTCTTCGAGATCGCCGGCGTGCCGCAGGAAGAGCTGGAGGCTGTGCTGCTGGTGGAATGCCCGCGCTTCCTGTTCCCCTTCGCCCGCCGGGTGATCGCCGACGTTACCTCGGACGGCGGCTTCCCGCCCTTCCTGCTGGACCCCATCGACTTCGCCGGCGTCTACGCCGCCCGCCGCGCCCAGGCCGACGGCGCTCCCCAGATTGGCAACGCGTAGGGTCAAGATGCTCCCCCTCTGGGGGAGCTGTCAGCGAAGCTGACTGAGGGGGACTTTGACCCTTGTTTGGGGGTTGAAGAGGTCAACTACGTTGATCCCCCTCTGTCTCGTCGCGTTGCGACGATCCACCTCCCCCACATCGCGCTTGCGCGCTGGGGGAGGATCTACAGCCCGAACCGCACCCAGAGCTCGTCGTTCTTCAGGACGTCGCGGATGAAGGCCGCGTGGACCTCCCGCTCGGCGTCGGTGGAGCGCGACGCCAGCGGCCGGGGCCGGGCGCCGTAGACCGAGGGATTGGCCACCGCATAGGCGGCGGTGTCCATGGCCTGGGTCATCAGCTCCAGGCTCCGCTCGCGGCCACCCTTCAGCTCCAGATAGACCGCGGCCAGCAGGCGGGCGTCGATCAGGGCGCCGTGCTTTTCCCGCTCCGTGAGCGAGATCTTGAAGCGCTTGCAGAGCGCGTCCAGCGAATTGGCCATGCCAGGGAAGCGCTTGCGCGCCAGGGCCAGGGTGTCGATCCAGCGGTGGTCTTCGACGATGTTGAGGCCGCAGACCCCCAGCTCGTGATTGATGAAGGCCCGGTCAAAGGTGGCGTTATGGGCGATCAGCGGGGCGTCGCCGACGAACTCCAGGAAGGCGTGGCTGACCTCGGGGTGGGCGAACTTCGGCTTGCCGCGCAGGAAGGTGGCCGACAGGCCGTGCACCCGCTCGGCGTCCGGCGGCATGTCGCGCTCGGGATCGATATAGACGTGGAAATGCCGGCCGGTGGGCAGGAAGTCCTCGATCTCCAGGCAGGCGATTTCCACCAGCCGGTGGCCGAGGTGCGGCTCGAAGCCGGTCGTCTCGGTGTCCATGACGATTTCGCGGGCCATGACCCTAGATGCCGCGCTTCGAACCGGGTTTCAACCTGGCCTCAGGTCGCAGGGCCGATTGCCTGGGGACGACGCTCCGGGTCCCTAAGTGTAGCGATGATCTCGTGGACCTGGGCCCGCGCATGATCCAGACCCTGGCCGGTCTCGACGATGAAATGGGCCAGCTTGCGCTTCTCGCTGTCATGCAGCTGGCGCTTGAGGATGTCGTCGAGACGCTCGGCGGTCCAGCCGGGCCGGGCCAGGACCCGGGCGCGCTGCTGGTCTTCCGGCGCCGAGGCCACCACCACGGCGTCCATGTTGAGGTGCCCCTTGGTCTCGAACAGCAGGGGGATATCCATCACCACCATGTCGGCCTTGGCCGCCTGGGCGCGGGCGAAGAAGGCTGCGCGGTCAGCCCCCATCAGGGGGTGGACCACCGAGTTCAGCTTGGCCATGGCCGCGTCGTCGCCCAGCACCCGCTGGCGAAGCGCCTCGCGATCGACGGCGCCGTCCTTGGTCACGCCTGGAAAGGCCGCCTCCAGGGGTTCGACGGCGGCGCCGCCCTTCAGATAGAGGTCGGCCACCACGGCGTCGGCGTCGTAGACGGGCACGCCCGCGTCGCGGAACATGGCCGCGGTGGTGGATTTTCCCATCCCGATGGAGCCGGTCAGCCCGATCATCAGCATTGTTTCAAAGTCCCAGGGCTTGCTTGGCGAGGGTTCGGACATCGACGCCTTCGGGGGGCGGCTGGCCGAAGAAGGCGTGGAAGGCCGGTATGGCCTGGCCGATCAGCATTTCCAGTCCGTCCACGGTGGGGCGACCCAGGGCTTGGGCCTGCGCCAGGAACGGGGTGAGCAGCGGCTTGTAGACCATGTCCATCACCACGGCGGTTCGCGGCGTCGCGGCGATCGGCACGTCCAGCACCCCCGCCCCCGACAGCCCGGCCGAGGTGGCGTTGATCAGGGCGCCGACGCCGTCAAAACCAGGCCCGGCCTGGTCCAGCCCATAGGCGCGGACGCAACCGCCCAGATCGGCGGCGATCTCTTCGGCGCGGGCCACGGTACGGTTGATGATGCGGATGTCGCGGGCGCCAGCGCTGAGGAAGGCCGCCGCCGCGCCCCGCGCCGCGCCGCCCGCTCCGAGTATGGCCACTGGCGCTGCGGCGGGATCAAAGCCTGGCGCCTGGACCGCGAAGGCGGTCAGCAGGCCCAGCCCGTCGGTGTTGTCGGCCAGGATCCCGCCGTCTGGTCCAAACACCAGGACATTGGCCGCCTGGGCCAGGCGCGCCCGCTCGCTGACCTGGTCGGCCAGGGCCATGGCCTGGGTCTTGAAGGGCACGGTGACGTTCAGACCCGAGAGCGAGCCGCCACGCAGGCCCTTGGTGAAGCTCGGGAAATTCTCGGGAGAGACGTCGAAGGGCACATAGACCCCATCGATCCCCGCCGCCGCCAGCCAGGCGTTGTGCAGGATCGGGCTCATCGAGTGGGCGATCGGGTGGCCCACCACGCCCGCCACCACGGTGGCGCCGGTGATCCTGGTCATGCCGACAGCGCCCCGTGCTTGCGCAGCAGGTCCAGCAGGCCCAGCAGGGGCAGGCCGAGGATGGCGAAATAGTCGCCCTCGATCTTCGAGAACAGCTGTGAGCCATGGCTCTCCAGCCGGTAGCACCCCACCGAACCGAGGGCCTCGTCGCCCTCGGCGATCAGATAGGCCTCCAGGAAGTCGTCGCTGAACTGGCGCATGGTCAGGGTGCAGGTGGCCACCTCGCGCCAGATCGGCTGACCGTCCCGGGCCACCACCACCGCCGAATGCAGCCTGTGCGGCTTGCCGCGCAGCAACTTCAGCCGGTCCCGCGCCGCCTCGACGGTCTCGGCCTTGTCGTAGAGCCCACCCTCGAACTCCAGGGTCTGGTCGGCCCCGATCACGAAGCCTGGCCGGCCCCGGGAGATCTTGACGGCCTTCAGCTCGGCGAGCGCGTCGGCCACGTCGCGGGGCGTGCCGCCTTGACCCAGCATCGCGGTCTTGACCGCCTCCTCGTCGACGCCGGAGACGGCGGTCTCGAAGGGGACGCCCGCGCCCTTGAGCACGGCGGTGCGGGCCGCGCTCTTCGACGCCAGGATGATCTGATGGCCGATCATCCCAGCACCTCGATCTGGCCGTGCCCGCCGTTCAGCAGGTTGAGCACGGCGGCGGCCGTCTCCTCGACGCTGCGGCGGGTGACGTCGATCACCGGCCATTCCATCCGCTCATAGAGCCGGCGCGCCAGGACGGTCTCCTGCCGGACCGCCTCGATGTCGATATAGCTGGAGTCGCGGTCTTCCTTCAGGCTGAGCAGCCGGTTGCGGCGGATCTGGATCAGCCGGTCGGGCGAGATGGTCAGGCCGACGATCAGGGCGTTCTTCAGGGTCAGCAGCTTCTCCGACGGCGCGCGGCCCGGAACCAGGGGCACATTGGCGGCCCGCACCCCGCGGTGGGCCAGATAGATACAGGTCGGAGTCTTCGATGTGCGCGACACGCCCACCAGCACCACATCGGCCTGGTCCAGGTCCTGGCCGCCCTGGCCGTCATCGTGGCCGATGGCGTAGTTGAGCGCGTCCATGCGGTTGAAATAGTCGTTGTCCAGGGCGTGCTGCACGCCGACCCGCCGGGTCAGCGCCGCCCCCAGATAACGCGACAGGGCCGAGACCAGGGGGTCGAGGGCCGGGATGCAGGCCATGTCCAGTTTTCGGCAGCCCTCCTCCAGGGCGGCCCGCAGCTCGTCGTCGACGATGGTGTGGATCACCACTCCGGGCGCGGCCTCGATGTCGGTGAGCGCCCGCTCCAGCTGCCGGGGCGAGCGGACCAGAGCGTAGATGTGCTCGATGGGCAGGACGTTCTCGAACCGGGCGCAGACCGCGCGCGCCATGGCGTTCAGGGTCTCGCCGGTGGAGTCGGAGACCAGGTGCACATGGAAATAGGTGGCGAAGCGCGAGGCTGTGGTCATCGGATCCGGGTCGCCGTTGGCGGGTGCGTCGAAATATCTGGGGATAGAGGAGTCGATACCTTCTTAGCGAAGCCGGGCGCGCTTGGGGATAGCCGCGGCCAATTCGCGCGTCGATCACTGGGCCTGCGGATAACGGGCGCCGTTCACGGGGTTTGCCCGGGGGTCGTGGATCAGCTGTCCCTGCGGCGCGCGTTGTCCGACGACGGCGCCAGGCGCGCGGCGAATGACTCCTGTTCATTCACCCGAACCGGAGCCGTGAGGTTAATGAATCGTTAAGGCCGATCAGCACGTTAAGACTTCATTAACACAATCCACAGCGGCGCCTTGGCCCTGCGGAGAAAGCTGCCATCGGCTGGGGAAAGGGAGTCGAAAAGGGGGTGCGGCACTGGGATTTGTCCCCGGCTTGCCCAGGCCCTACCGCTACCTCTTCATCCAAGATTCTATTTCTTAGAAAGGTAGAAGGCAGGCGAGGAAGAACAGGCGGGCTTGAGCCCGAGCCTCGAAGCCGGTTTAACGCCCTCCATGTCCAACAGTTCAGAACCCCGCCTGCTCCGGGCGCTCGCCGGAGAAACCCTGGACCGCCCGCCGGTCTGGTTCATGCGTCAGGCAGGGCGTTCCCTGCCCGAGTACCGGGAGCTGCGGACCCGGGCGAAGGACTTCATCGCCTTCTGCCACAATCCGGAGATGGCGGCCGAGGCCACCCTGCAGCCGATGCGCCGCTTCCCCCTGGACGCCGCAATCGTCTTCGCCGACATCCTGCTGATCCCCCAGGCGCTCGGCCAGGAGGTCTGGTTCGAGGCGGGCGAAGGTCCCCGGCTGGGCGAGCTGCCGTCCATCGAAAGCATGGCCGACCAGATCGAGGCCTCCACGGGCCGGCTGTCGGCCATTGGCGAGACGCTGTCGCGCGTGCGCGCCGAGCTGGAGCCGGACCGCGCCCTGATCGGGTTCGCCGGCGCCCCCTGGACCGTAGCCACCTACATGATCGAGGGCCGCGGCTCCGACCGCTCCGGCGCCCGGACCTACGCCTACCAGCACCCCGAGAAGCTCGATCGGCTGCTGGACGTCCTGGTGGAGAGCACCGCCCGTTACCTGGTGATGCAGGCCAGGTCCGGCGCCCAGGTGCTGAAGCTGTTCGAGAGCTGGGCCGAGGGTCTGGCCGAGGACGTCTTCGAACGCATCGTCATCAAGCCGCACACCGCCATCATCGAGAAGGTCCGCGCCGCTGGCGTCGACGTGCCGTTCATCGGCTTCCCGCGCAGCGCCGGCGCCCTGGTGGAGAACTACGCCGCCCGGGTCCCGGTCAACTGCGTCGCCCTCGACACCCAGGCCAGCGCGGTGCTGGGCCAGAAGATCCAGGACAGCGGCAAGACCATCCAGGGGGCGCTGGACAACCTGCTGCTGCGCGCCGGCGGCCCAGCCCTGGACGCCCGGGTCGACGCCCTGATCGAGCAGTGGAACTCCGGACCCTACATCTTCAACCTCGGCCACGGGGTCCTGCCCGACACCCCCATCGAGCACATCGAGCGCACCATCCGCCGGGTGACCGGCAAGTGAGCCGCGTCGCGGTCGTCCTCTTCAACCTCGGGGGCCCGGACGGGCCGCAGGCCGTGCGGCCGTTCCTGTACAACCTGTTCAAGGACCCGGCGATCATCAGCGTCCCGGCCCTGCTGCGCTATCCCATCGCCGCCCTGATATCCTCCCGCCGCGAGGCCTCGGCCCAGGCCAACTACAACATGATGGGCGGCGGCTCGCCCCTGCTGCCGGAGACACAGAAACAGGCCGCGGCCCTCGACGCGGCCCTCGCCAGCGCCCGTCCCGACCTGACGGTGAAGGCCTTCATCGCCATGCGCTACTGGAAGCCCTTCGCAGACCAGACGGCGAAGGAGGTGGCCGCCTTCGCCCCCGACGAGATCGTCCTGCTGCCGCTCTATCCGCAGTTCTCCACCACCACGACAGCCTCGTCCCTGCAGGACTGGGCGAAGAATTACAAAGGTCCCGGCCGCACTCGCACCGTCTGTTGCTATCCGACCGCGCAAGGGGTGATCGCCGCCCACGCCGAGACGATCCGCAAGACCTGGATCGACGCCGGCCGCCCCGCCAAGGTCCGCCTGCTGTTCTCCGCCCACGGCCTGCCGGAAAAGGTGATCAAGGGCGGAGATCCCTACCAGGCCCAGGTCGAGGCCACGGCGGCGGCCGTCGCGGGCCTGCTGCCCGAGTTGCCCGACTGGCGCGTCTGCTACCAGAGCCGGGTCGGCCCCATGAAGTGGATTGGCCCCTCGACGGTGGAGGAGATTCACATCGCCGGCGAGCAGGGGGTCGGCCTGCTGCTGTCGCCCATCGCCTTCGTCTCCGAGCACATCGAGACCCTGGTGGAGCTGGACCACGAATATGCCGAACTGGCCGAGAACCAGGGGGTCGCCCCCTATCTGCGGGCCCCGGCGCTCGGCGTCGACCAGGCCTTCATCGCCGCCCTGGCCCAGACCGTGACCCATGCCCTGGCGCGCGATGGCGGCGCCGCACCGGAGGGGGCATGGCTTTGCCCCGCCGGCTATGGCAAATGCGGGCGATCAACCCAGGGAGCTTAGGCGTGGACTACAATCTGCTGCGCGGCCTGCACATCATCGCGGTGATCGCCTGGATGGCCGGGATCATGTATCTGCCCCGGCTGCTGGCCTACCACGCCGACGCCGTGCCCGGCGGCGAGATGGACAAGCTCTTCCAGACCATGGAGCTGAAGCTGTACCGGATCATCATGGGCCCGGCCATGGTGGCGACCTGGGTGTTCGGCCTGGCCCTGATCTATGTGAACGCCACCGAGGTCCGCGGCGGCTGGGAGTACCTGCAGCAGCCCTGGATGATCGCCAAGCTGTCGGGGATCGTCTTCATGACCGGCTGGCACGGGTTCCTGGGCGCCGCCCGCAAGAAATACGTGGCCGGGACCAACACCCGCACCGCCCGCTTCTGGAAGATGACCAACGAACTGCCCTTCATCGCCGCGATCATCATGGTCCTGGCGGTGACGATGGAGTTCGGCAGCTAGTCCCAACCCCTCACGTCATCCCGGCCGTAGCGCAGCGGAGAGCCGGGACCCAGGGGCCGCGCTCTCCGCCCCTGGGTCCCGGATCGGCCTGTGGGCCGTCCGGGATGACGGTGTTGGTGTTGGGGTCAAAGCCCACAATCCTTGACCCGAACCGCGCGATGTGGTTCCGCTGGCCCCACATGGCGTCGCGCAAACGCGAAGTCATGCCCCGCCCTATCTCCGGCGACGCGCGCTTCCCAAGATTTAGAGCTGCTGCGTCCCGGCCCCTGAACACCCCGGCGAGCCCCAGGCCCGCCCCAGACGTTTCAAGTTGCTCGACGCCCGAGGACTGTCTCAAGTCCGGGCGCGCCGAGCCGTATCAAGGCGCTACCCATGTCCCAAGACAACACCCTCGACACCGAAGACTCCGCCCTCGACCAGGCGATGGACGCCCAGGTCGAAGCCCCGCAGGAGAGCGTGGACGACGATGAAGACAACGAACTCTCCGCGGCCATCGCCGCGCTGGGCATCACCCGGATGTCCCTCCAGGAGCTGAAGGACAAGTCGCCGGTCGACCTGCTGGCCTTCGCCGAGAAGCTGGAGATCGAGAACGCCAACTCCATGCGCAAGCAGGACATGATGTTCGCGATCCTCAAGACACTCGCCGAGGAAGGCATCGAGATCTCCGGCTCCGGCACCCTGGAAGTGGTGTCCGACGGCTTCGGCTTCCTGCGCAGTCCCGAGGCCAACTACCTGCCCGGCCCCGACGACATCTATGTCAGCCCCTCGCAGATCCGGAAGTTCGGCCTGCGGACCGGCGACACCGTCGACGGCGCCATCCGCGCGCCCCGCGAGGGCGAGCGCTACTTCGCCCTCATCAAGGTGGATCTCACCAATTTCGAGAACCCCGAGAACGTCCGCCACAAGGTGCTGTTCGACAACCTGACCCCGCTCTATCCCGACGAGCGGCTGAAGATGGAGATCGAGGATCCCACCCTGAAGGACCGCTCGGGCCGGCTGATCGACATCGTCGCCCCGCTGGGCAAGGGCCAGCGCTGCCTGATCGTCGCCCCGCCTCGGGTGGGTAAGACGGTGATGCTGCAGAACATCGCCAAGTCCATCGCGGTGAACCACCCCGAGTGCTACCTGATCGTGCTGCTGATCGACGAGCGGCCCGAGGAAGTCACCGACATGCAGCGCACCGTGCGCGGCGAGGTGATCAGCTCCACCTTCGACGAACCCGCCACCCGCCACGTGCAGGTCGCCGAGATGGTGATCGAGAAGGCTAAGCGCCTGGTGGAGCACAAGCGCGACGTCATCATCCTGCTCGACAGCGTCACCCGTCTGGGCCGCGCCTACAACACCGTGGTCCCGTCCTCGGGCAAGGTGCTGACCGGCGGTGTGGACGCCAACGCCCTGCAGCGCCCCAAGCGCTTCTTCGGCGCAGCGCGGAACATCGAAGAAGGCGGCTCCCTGACCATCATCTCCACGGCCCTGATCGACACCGGCAGCCGAATGGATGAAGTCATCTTCGAAGAGTTCAAGGGCACCGGTAACTCTGAAATCATCCTGGACCGCAAGGTCGCCGACAAGCGCATCTTCCCGGCCATCGACGTGCTGAAATCCGGCACCCGCAAGGAAGAGCTGATCACCCCGAAGGACCAGCTGCAGAAGACCTATGTCCTGCGCCGCATCCTCAACCCCATGGGGGCCCAGGACGCCATCGAGTTCCTGCTCGACAAGCTGCGCCAGAACAAGAACAACGACGAATTCTTCCAGTCGATGAACACCTAGCGGTCGCCGGTTTCCGACTTCCGCCTGGCTTGAGGGGAAGTCGGTCCGATGGGCGAGAGCTATATCATCGCCGGCGGCATGGCCGGGGCCGCGCGGCTTTCGGTCCTGTCCCAGGCCATGGCCGAGGCGACGGGAAGCCTGCTCGACCGGGTCGGTATCCCGGCCGGCGCCCGCATCCTGGATGTGGGCTGCGGCGGGGGCGAGGTGACCCGCGACCTGGCGCGCCGCACCTCAGGCCAGGTGACGGGTCTCGACCTCGACGAGATCAAGATCTCCATGGCCAGCCAGGACGCGCCGTCCAACTCTGCGTTCCACGTGGGCGGCTATGGGCGGGCCGAGGCGCTTGGTCCCTTCGACGTCATCTATGCCCGTTTCCTGCTCTCCCATCTCACCGACCCGGCCGACGCCGTGGCGTGCTTCGAACGCGCCCTGGTCCCCGATGGCCTGCTGGTGGTGGAGGATGTGGAGTTCTCCGCCCATCTCTGCGAGCCGACTCGTCTCAGCTTCCGCCACTTCGTGCAGTGGTATGTCGCCTGCGCTCACAAGCGCGGCGCGGACGCCGAGATCGGCCCCAAACTGCCCGCCATTCTCGGGCGTGCCGGCTTCATCGGCATCGAGGCCCGGGTGGTCCAGCCGGCAGGGCTCACTGGCCCCGCCAAGGCCATGGCCGCCCTGACCCTGGCCGGAATCGCGGAAGCCGTTGAATCCATGGGTGTTTCACGTGAAACCCTGGTGGATCACATCTCCGACCTGGTGAAGGCCCGCGATGATCCGACTGTGTTCATGAGCCTGCCCCGTGTGACCCAGGCCTGGGGCTGGAAGCGGGAGGAATAGATCCTCCCCCAGCGCGCAGCGCGATGTGGGGGAGGTGGATCGACGCGCAGCGGCGAGACGGAGGGGGATCAACGTCGTTGACCTCTTCGGCCCTAAAACAAGAGTCAAAGTCCCCCTCAGTCAGCTTCGCTGACAGCTGCCCCAGAGGGGGCGCATCTCGATCCTACGGAATCAGCAAACTCGCTCCGACCGTATCGCGCCCCTCCATGGCCTCATGCGCCTTGCGCGCCTCGGAGAGCGGGAACGTCTGGCCGATATCGATCTTCACCTGGCCCGAGGCGATCACCGCAAACAGCGCCGCGGCCGAGGCGTCCAGCTCATCGGTGGTCAGCAGATAGTCCCCCATGGTCGGCCGGGTCAGGAACACCGAGCCCGCCTGCATCAATCGCGCAGGGGCGATAGCCGGGGGCGGCCCGGAGGCGTTGCCGAAGCTGACGAACAGGCCGCGCTTGGCCAGGCTTCCCAAGGTGCCCTCAAAGGTCGCGGCCCCCACCGAGTCATAGGCCACCGGAACGCCCACGCGATTGGTGATCCTGCGCACCTCGGCGGCGACATCGGCGTCGCGGTAGAGGATCACATGGTCGGCCCCCAGCGCCTTGGCCCGGTCGGCCTTGTCCTGCGACCCGGCGGTGGCGATCACCACGGCGCCCAGAGCCTTGCCCCACTGCACCAGGATCGAGCCCACCCCGCCGGCCGCGGCGTGGACCAGGATGTGGTCGCCGGGCTTCACCTCGTAACAGCGCCGCAGCAAGAACTCCGCCGTCATGCCCTTCAGCAGGGCGCCCGCCGCAACGCTCGCGTCGATCCCCGCTGGCGGCTTGACCGCCCGCTCGGCATTGACCGCGTGAAGCTCGGCATAGGCGCCGATCGGACCCGAGGCATAGGCCGCGAGATCGCCCACCGAAAAGCGGGTCACCCCCTCCCCCACGGCCTCGACGACGCCGGCCCCTTCCATTCCCAGGCCCGAGGGCAGCTTCAGGGGGTAGAGGCCCGAGCGGTGGTAGGTGTCGATGAAGTTCAGCCCGATGGCCTGGTTGCGTACCAGGATCTGGCCGGGTTTCGGCTCGGGCGCGGGGATGTCCACCAGCTTGAGGACTTCGGGACCGCCGGTGGCGTCGATCTGGATGGCGCGCATGATCAGAGCCTAGAGCAGGTGTTGCTGGAAGAAGGCGAGGCTGCGGCCATTGGCGTGGCGGGCGGCGTCGGCCTCATAGTGCTCGCCGCCATGGCGGGCGAAGGCGTGGTCACAGCCGGGATAGGTATGGACGGTGACCTGCGGGTGGTTCTTCAGGGCCTGGAGGATGATGGCCTGGGCCTCCTTGGGGACGAACTGGTCCTCCTCGGCGATATGCAGCATCAGGGGCCGTTCCAGCTTCTCGGCCTCTCCCAGCCGGTTCTCGATGCCGACGCCGTAATAGCCGACGCTGGCGTCGGCGTCGGTGTTGGTGGCGGTGAGGTAGGCCAGCAGGCCGCCAAGGCAGTAGCCCACGGCGCCCACCTTGCCCGAGCAGCCGCCATCGGCGCGGATATGGTCGATCACTGCGGCGATGTCCTTGACTCCGAGATCGGCGTCGAAGGCGTTGAACAGTTCAAAGGCCTTCTTCCACTCGGCTTCCGACTGGTCGGTGATGTCGATCCCGGGCTCGATCCGCCAGAACAGGTCGGGGCAGATGGCGAGATAGCCCTGGTCGGCCAGGCCGTCGGCGATCTCGCGCATGACGGCATTGACCCCGAAGATCTCCTGGATGACCACGATGGCCGGGGCCTTGGCCTTGGACGGCCGCGCCACATAGGCGTTGAAGTCGCCGTCTTCGGTCTTGAGAGTGATGGTTTCGCCGGCCATGCGGAGCTCCGTTTGTCTTGGTCTGCTTTGGCTACTAGCGCGCAGTGGCCGCAACCGGCCATAACTATTGCTTGAAGGAAGGGCCCCGCCATGAAGATGACCATCGAGATCGACTGCACCCCCATCGAGGCTCGCACCTTCATGGGCCTGCCCGACGTCACCGCCTTGAACGACAAGCTGGTTGAGGAGATGCAGAATCGCATGTCGGCCAATATCAACATGCTCTCCCCCGATGAGCTGATGAAGAACTGGACCGCCTTCGGGGTCGGGGCCCAGGAACAGTTCCGCAAGCTGATGTCCACCGCCGTGGACATGGGCATGGGCGGCGGCGCCAACCGCCCGAAATGACCGACACCATCTATGCCACCGCCACCGCCGCCGGCCGCGCCGCCGTGGCGGTCGTCCGTGTGTCTGGCCCTGCGGCGCGGGCGGCCGTGAAGGCTCTGGCCGGCGAGACGCCCCGCCCCCGCCTGGCGGCGGTGCGAACCCTTGGCTCCGACAGCGGCCCCATCGACCAGGCCCTGGTGCTCTGGTTCCCTGGCCCGGCGAGCTATACCGGCGAGGACAGCGCCGAGTTTCACGTGCACGGCGGCCCTGCCGTGGTCTCCTCGCTTCTTGAAGCCTTGAGCGGCCTCGGTCTCCGTTTGGCTGAGCCCGGCGAATTCACCCGCCGGGCCTTCGAAAACGGCAAGCTGGACCTGGCCCAGGCTGAAGGGGTCGCTGATCTCATTGAGGCCGAAACCGAGGCGCAACGCCGCCAGGCCCTGGCCCAGGTGGAAGGCGCCCTCGGCCGCGCCCACCAGCGCTGGCGGGGCGATCTGATCGAGGCCCTGGCCAATTTCGAGGCCGCCGTGGACTTTCCCGATGAGGAGGTCCCCGTCGAGGTGGCCGACCGCGCCCGGCCCCATCTGCAGCGCCTGATCGGCGAGCTTCACCTGGCCCTGGCCGACGTGGATCGCGGCGAGCGTATCCGCGAGGGCTTCCGCATCGCCCTGGTGGGCGCGCCTAACGCCGGCAAGTCCACCCTGCTCAATGCCCTGGTCGGTCGTGAGGCCGCGATCGTCACGGCGACCCCTGGCACGACGCGGGACGTCATCGAGGTTCCGCTGCGGCTCGCCGGCTACAAGGTGCTGCTGGCCGACACCGCGGGCCTGCGCGACACCCACGACGAGATCGAGGCCGAGGGCGTTCGCCGCGCCCGGGCCTGGGCCGCCGCCGCCGATCTGAGGATCTGGGTGGTGGACGGCGCATCCTCCGCCATCGACCCCCCGCCGGAGGAACTGAGCGCCGGCGACCTCTGCGTGATCAACAAGTCTGATCTCAATCCGGGCGACGACACCGGCCGGACGGTGGTGGAGGCCCGGGCCCTGGAGCTTGAGCTGCACCGGATCAGCGCCCGCGACACCACCCATGTCGGCGTGATCCTGGCCGCCCTCACCGACCAGGTGCTCCAGCGCCTCTCGGGCGACGAACTCCCCACCGCCACCCGCCTGCGTCACAGGGACCTGCTGGCCGAGGCCCTGGCCCGGCTGGAACATGCCCTGGCTGTGGACGGCTCCCCTGAACTGGCCGCCGAAGACGTCCGCCTCGCCGGCCGCGCCCTGGACCGCATCACCGGGGCGATCGACCCTGAGGACGTCCTCGACCGGGTCTTTGCGACCTTCTGCATTGGAAAATAAGGTGTTTCACGTGGAACACTGCAGAAGGCTGGGCTAGCACCTCCTCTCCCACTTGCGGGAGAGGGTGGGGTGAGGGCTCTTTCTGAAGGGCGGCTACACTTCACCTCGGCAACGCGCAGCTCTGCTGCGCGCCCCTCACCCTACCCTCTCCCCATGAATGGGGAGAGGAGGCATGTCCCCGGGCCATCCGGTAAGACTCTTTCACGTGAAACCGCCCGCCCCTTCCGCTATAGGAACCCCCCGCCCATATGGCGCGGATGCGGAGTTTGGCGTGACCTCCTGGGACGTGATCATCATCGGCGGCGGCCATGCGGGCTGTGAGGCCGCGGCGGCTTCAGCGCGGTTCGGCGCCCGGACCCTGCTGCTGACCCACAAGCTCGAGACCATCGGCGAAATGTCCTGCAACCCGGCCATCGGTGGCCTGGGCAAGGGCCACCTGGTGCGCGAGATCGACGCCCTGGACGGCGTCATGGGCCGGCTGGCCGATGTGGCCGGCATCCAGTTCCGCCTGCTCAACCGCTCCAAGGGCGCCGCGGTGCGCGGCCCCCGCGCCCAGATCGACCGCAGGCTCTATCGCGAGGCCATGCAGGCTGAGCTGGCCGCGACCCCCAACCTCACCGTCAAGGCCGAGGCCGTCGAGGACCTGCTGGTGGTGGACGGCAAGGTCACCGGTGTCGTGGGCGCAAGCGGTGAAATCTATTCCGCCGGCCGCGTGGTCCTGACCACCGGCACCTTCCTGAAGGGCGTGATCCACCAGGGCGAACAGCGCATCCCCGCCGGTCGGGTCGGCGAGGCCCCGGCCATCGGGCTGGCGGACCGCCTCTACGCCCTGGGCCTGGACATGGGCCGGCTGAAGACCGGTACGCCGGCCCGCCTGGTGGCCTCGACCATCGCCTGGGACAGGCTGGAGATGCAAGCGGCGGACGATGTCCCCTCCCCCTTCTCCTTCCTGACCGACAAGATCACGACGCCGCAGATCGCCTGCGGCGTCACCTACACCAATGCGCAGACCCACAGGATCATCGCCGAGCGCCTGACCGAGTCGGCGGTCTATGGCGGGCGGATCAACGGGCGTGGCCCGCGCTACTGCCCCTCCATCGAGGACAAGGTGGTGCGCTTCGCCGACAAGACGGCCCACCAAATCTTTCTGGAGCCCGAAGGCCTCGACGACGACACCGTCTATCCCAATGGCGTCTCCACCTCGGTGTCGGCGGAGACCCAGGACCAGTTCCTGCGCACCATCGTGGGGCTGGAGAACGTCCAGGTCCGCCGCCACGGCTATGCGATCGAGTACGACTATGTCGATCCGCGCGAACTGTCGGCCACCCTGGAGGTCAAGCGCCTGCCGGGCCTCTATCTCGCCGGCCAGATCAACGGCACCACGGGCTATGAAGAAGCCGCGGCCCAAGGCCTGGTGGCCGGGCTGAACGCCGCCCGCGCCGCCTCCGGCGCGGATCCCGCCATCTTCGGCCGCGACGAGGCCTATATCGGGGTGATGATCGACGACCTGGTGACCCGGGGGGTCACCGAGCCCTATCGGATGTTCACCAGCCGGGCGGAGTTCCGCCTGACCCTGCGCTCCGACAACGCCGACCAGCGCCTGACCGCCAAGGGCATGGCCCTGGGTTGCGTCGGTGTTTCACGTGAAACCGCCTTCAATTCAAAGGCCAAGGCTCTCGCCGAGGCCCGAGGCCGCGCCGCCGAGCTGACCCTGACCCCGGACAAGGCCGCCAAGGCCGGCCTGCCGGTCAAGGCCGACGGCCAGCGCCGCGACCTGACCCAGTTGCTGGCCTACCCCACCATCTCCTTCGAGGACCTGACAGCCATCTGGCCCGAGATCGCCGCCTGGGACCCCCAGGTCCGCGAGCAGGTGGAGATCGACGCCGCCTATTCCGGCTATCTGGGGCGACAAGAGGCCGATGTGGCCGCCTTCCGCCGCGATGAGAACCTGCGCCTGCCGGCCGAGCTGGACTATTCGGTGGTCGGCGGGCTCTCCAACGAGGTGCGCGGCAAGCTGACCGCCATCCGTCCCCTCACCCTCGGCCAGGCCGCGCGGATCGAAGGGGTGACGCCCGGCGCGCTCACCGCCCTCCTGGCCCATGTCCGCCGGCGGGCCGCCTGATGGACAGGACCGACACCCTCCCCATCGAGGTGGAGACCGCCGCAGACTTCGCCATGGCCACCGGCGCCGACGAAAGTATGATCCGCGATCTCCAGCAATACCGGTCATACCTGGAGGACTGGAACCAGAAGATGAACCTGGTGGGCCCCTCCACCCTCGAGATCTTCTGGTCGCGACACGCCTGGGATAGCGCCCAGATCCTGCCCCTGGAGCCCGACGCCCTGACCTGGGCCGACCTCGGCGCGGGCGCAGGATTGCCGGGTATCGTGCTTGCGATCCTTCAGAAAAACCGCCCCGGCTTCCACATGCATCTCGTGGAAAGTATGGCCAAGCGCTGCCGCTTCCTGACCGAGGTGGTTAACGGCCTGGGGCTTCCGGCGACGATTCACAATTCACGTGCGGAGGACTTGTCCCTGACTGTGGATATCGTCACCGCCCGGGCTTGCGCGCCGATGACCCGGTTGCTTGGGTATGCCCAGCCCTACCTGAAGCGTGGCGCGACCGCTCTGTTCCTCAAGGGACAGGATGTTGCGGTCGAGATGGAAGAGGCGACCAAGTCTTGGAGTTTTGAGGCGGAAATCCTGCCCAGCTTCAGTGATGCGCGCGGGCGCATCGTACGCGTAAGGAAGTTGGGCCGTGGCCGCTGATCAGAAACCGCATCGGGCGCTCCGCGTCCTGGTGGTCGCCAACCAGAAGGGCGGCGTGGGCAAGACCACGACGGCCATCAACCTGGGCACGGCGCTCGCCGCCGTCGGCGAACGCGTCCTGCTGATCGACTCCGATCCCCAGGGCAACGCCTCGACCGGCCTGGGCGTGCCCCATTCCAAGCGCAAGATCACCCTCTATGACGTGCTGATGGGCGACGCAGCCCTCACCGACGCCATCGTCCACACCGACCTGCCGGGCATGGACATCGTCCCGGCCCACGCCGACCTCTCCGGGGTCGAGCTGGAGCTGGGCCAGCAGGCGCGGCGCTCCTTCAAGCTGCGCGACGCCATCGACCCGATCCGCCAGTCGGGCTCTTACACCTATGTGCTGATCGACTGCCCGCCGTCCCTGAACCTGCTGACGGTCAACGCCATGGCGGCCGCCGACGCCGTGCTGGTCCCCCTGCAGTGCGAGTTCTTCGCCCTGGAGGGCCTCAGCCAGCTGGTGCGCACCATTGAGCTGGTGCGGGGCAGCCTGAACCCCAACCTGGAGATCCAGGGGGTGGTGCTGACCATGTATGACCGCCGCAACAGCCTGTCGGAACAGGTGGCCAAGGACGTCCGCGCCCACTTCGGCGGCACCGTCTACGCCACGGTGATCCCGCGCAATGTGCGGGTGTCCGAGGCGCCCAGCTTCGGCAAGCCGGTGCTGGTCTATGATCTGAAGTGCGCGGGCAGCCAGGCCTATCTGAAGCTGGCGCGCGAAGTGGTGGTGCGCGAACGCGATCGCCGCGCCAAGGCCGCCTGAGGAAAACATGATGGTCGAAAAACGCGGACTGGGCCGGGGGCTGTCGGCCCTGCTGGGCGAGGTCGAGGAAACCCCGGTGGATGCGGGCGCCGCCGGCGGCCTGCGCGACATCCCCATCGAGCTGATCCATCGCAATGAGAAGCAGCCCCGCTGGGTCTTCCCGGAGGTCGAGATCGAGGAGCTGGCCGCCTCGATCCGCGAGAAGGGCGTGCTGCAGCCGATCCTGGTGCGGCCCGCACCCGAGATGGACGGCCACTTCGAGATCGTCGCCGGCGAACGCCGCTGGCGCGCCAGCCAGAAGGCGGGCCTGCACGTCCTGCCGGCCCTGGTCCGTGAGCTGGGGGACGCCCAGGTCCTGGAGATCGGGGTCATCGAGAACGTCCAGCGTTCGGCCCTGAACGCCATCGAAGAGGCCAGCGCCTACCAGCAACTGGTGGAGGTGCACGGCCGCAGCGCCGCCGAGGTGGCCGACGCCGTCGGCAAGAGCCGCAGCCACGTCGCCAACCTGGTCCGCCTGCTGGCCCTACCCGATCCGGTCCGGCAATACCTGATGGCAGGCCAGATCACCGCGGGTCATGCGCGCGCCCTGCTGGGCGCCGACGATCCCCTGGCCCTGGCCGACCTGGTCATCGCCAAGGGCCTGTCGGTGCGCGACACCGAATCCCTGGTGCGCAAGGCGGCCGGCGGCGGGGTGGTGACACCCAGGCCCGCATCGCCCAGGCCGCGCAAGGACACCGACACCCAGGCCCTTGAGGTCGACCTGTCGGAGGCGCTTGGTCTGACCGTCGAGGTTATCGACAGGGGCGGGATCGGCGAGCTTCGGGTGAAGTACGCCAGCCTCGAACAGCTCGACGAAGTCTGCCGTCGACTGACCCGCGCCTAGGTCCGAAAACCGCCAGACGAAAATTGGTCCTGTGGCGCACAGCGGCCGGGCGGTTCGTATCCGAGGACGTCGCCTGCGCCAAAGCCTGTGGATGACTCGCGCCGAATCCAGGCTAAGCTGTTGAGTTATTACGTGAAAACCTAATTTCCGGGCGCGGCCGCAACGACCGGTTTTTCCCCGATTTTCGGAGAGGCCTTCCCTCGCGCCTTCACGATGACCTCGCTGATGGCGCCGATGACCACATCTGGCTTCTCGTTGTGGATATTGTGGCCGCTGCCAGCCACCAGGCGATTGGCGCCGCGGGTCGAGAGGGCGGCGGCCTCGTCGTGCATCGCCGACCATAGCTGCGCGACGGCGGCCTGGTCGGCGGCTGGGATCGACGGATCCTTCGAGGCGCCTTCCGCGGTCAGGACAATGAGCGGCATGTCGCCCAGGCTGATCTTGGCGGTTTCGACCTGGGTGGAGTTCGGCTCGGCGACGCTCTCGATCTCCGACAGCCGCTGGCGGGCGGCGGCGGGATCGGTGCGCAGGGTGACGACGTAGTCGCGCAGAGGGCGCGGCCATTCGGCGGGGGGATCGCCGACGCAGGCGGTCCACCCTTCTCCGCCTGGGCGCAGGGCGCTGGCCCGGGCCAGGTCGGCGCAACGGCGGGTCGTGGTGATCTCGCCCTGGGTCAGGGCGACGACGGTGGGAGACACCGCGGCGAAGCGCTTGTCCTGGTGAGGATTGGCCGGGTCCACCAGCACCATGCCCACAACCTGGTCGGGATAGCGCGACGCATAGAGCCGCATGTTCATCCCGCCCAGGGAGTGGCCCACCAGGATGTAGGGGCCGGGGAAGTACGGGGTCTGCAGGGCCGCATGCAGGTCGTCGACGATGGAGGCGGTGTCCCGCGGCAGGGGGCCGGGGCTGCTGAAGCCCATTCCGGCCCGGTCCATCGCACAGACCCGGGTCAGGGTGGCGACCTGCGGCTGCACGTTGCGCCACGCGAAACTGGAGGCCCCCCAGCCGCTGTCGAGGATCACCAGGGGGCCGCCGAGGCCGGAGCAATGGAAGTGCAGCTTGCGACCGTCCGGCAGGGTGACCAGGGTCTGGGGGTTGGCATAGGCGGCCATCAGGTCGGTCTGGGCCGCGGCCGGGGTGGCCAGCAGCACGGCGGCGAGGAAGACGGCCCGCATCAGAGGCCCAGCCGCTTGGCGCGGCCGGCGATCTGCAGGGCCAGCCGTTCGGCGATCAGGGCGTCGGGGGAGCCGGCGGTCTTGCAGGCCTTGTCGGCGGCCAGCACCTCGGGCTGGATGCGGTCCAGCTCGGGCAGGGTCCAGGTGCGAGCCTGGCGCAGGAATTCTCGTTCGCTCTTCCAGAACACGCCCGAGGCCTTCGCGGCCTCCTGCAGGCCGGCGCCGGACTTGGCCAGGGTCAGGGTGCGGCGCATGCGGCCGAGATACATGCCGAGCGCCCGAACAGCGGCGGGACCGCCCTCCCCTTCGGCCGCGGCGCGGCGCAG